>QMPB01000305.1 GCA_003648395.1 Bacteroidota bacterium | reverse complement strand
TTATAGATAAAATAATTGCTTTCTCATATTCATCATCATAAAAGTCAACAACACTTTTTGGTAGCGACCCTTTTATTCTATAAGTAATCGCAAATAAACCTTCATCAGGTTGAATATGTGGAAGGTTTCTTCGATAATTCTCATCAAACTTTCTCATATTACAAAGATACTACTTTTGTTTATTATCTTTCGTAAATCGCTTATTCCTGAGCGATATTATTTCAAATAGACAAGCGGTCAGGAATGACAGCTGTACGTAATCGCTCATTCCTGAGCGATATTAATTCAAATAGACAAGCGATCAAGAATGACCGCTGTACGTAAATCGCTCATTCCTGAGCGATTATTATATTCAAATATAGCGGTCAGGAATGATGGCTGTACGTAATCGCTCTTTCTTGAGCGATTAGTATATCCACAAAGATAGCGGTCAGGAATGACCGTTGTACGTAAATCGCTCATTCTTGAGCGATTAGTATATATATAAAAAGCGATCAAGAATGACCGCTTTATGTAATCACTCATTACTGAGTGATTAATGTATTCAAATAAATCGATCAGGATTGACCGTCTAACATATTATCGTAATACTGATTTAGAAATTACTAATCTCTGTACTTGGTTCGTTCCTTCGTAAATCTGATTTAGCTTAACATCACGCATAATCTTTTCTACAAGATAGTCCTCAGAATAACCGTCACCAGCCATTATCTGAACTGCATCAGTAGCAATTTTCATAGCATTGTCAGAAGCATATAACTTAGCCATTGCAGAATACATTGAAGCTTTCTTTAAACCTTGGTCGTAAGCAGAAGCTGCTTGCCAAACTAAAGCACGAGTGGCTTCAAGTGTTGTAGCCATATCTGCTAACATAAATGCAATTACTTGCTGAGCAGAAATTGGTTTTCCAAATTGTATTCTATTCTTAGCCCAGTCACGAGAAGTTTCAAAAGCAGCGCGTGCAGCTCCAAGAGCTAAAGAACCAACACCGTTACGAGTTCTGTCAAATGTTTTCATAGCAATTAAGAAACCATGGCCTTCTTGTCCTAATAGGTTAGTCACAGGAACTTCTACATCAGTGAAAATAATTTCATTCTGTACAGAGGCTTTTTGACCCATCTTTTGCATACGAGGCTTAATTTCAACGCCTGGTGTATCTCTAGGAACAACAATAGCAGATAAACTTCTACTTCCTCTGGATGGATCAGTTAATGCAAAAACGGTCAAGAAAGTAGCAACTTCAGCATTAGTGATAAATCTCTTATGCCCATTAATAATATATTTATCTCCTTTTCTAATCGCCGTAGTTTTAATACCTTGAACATCAGAACCAGCATTTGGCTCAGTTAAAGCATAAGCAGCTACACCTTTCTCCTCTTGAATTCTACCATAGAATCTATCTTGTTGTTCTTCGTTTGCAGCTAATAAAAGTGGAGTAAGAGCCAAAGTATTTGCTTCAATTCCAATTCCAATACCAATACAACCTGCTCCTAATTCTTCAGCAGCAATAGCTCCTTCTAATAGAGAATAACCTTTGCCTCCAAACTTAGTTGGAAGTGGACCGTTCATTATTCCTTCTTCATAAGCTGACTTAATTACGGGCCAAGGGAATTCAGCTAACTTGTCATATTTTCTTGCATTTGGAATAATCATTCTGTTCGTGAAATCACGATACTTCTCTTGAATAGCTAATTGCTTGTCATCTAATCTAAAATCTATCATCTCTGTGTTTATATATGTTTATTTAATAATTGTCTAGTATTTTCAGAGCATAATAATAAAGTTTCCTTCATTAAAAATGAGCTGCAATTTAGTAAAAATATTGCTTCAATTTGCAATGAATTTAGAGGAGTATTATGAGATTAGTATTGTAACTAAACTGCTTGTGAAGTTACAGATATAGTTATATTTGCAGTCAAATATTTTATATTATGGAAAAGCACATTCTTTCAAAATCAACATACATCAAAGGTGAACAATGCCTTAAGCAATTATACTTACATAAGAAAAGGCCATTTCTTAGAGATAGAATGCCTGCTGAACGTCTTGCTATATTTAGTAGAGGAACCAATGTTGGAATTTATGCACAAGAATTATTTCCTGGAGGAATAGATGCTGGACCAAAACATCCTTCTCAATATAGAAAAGCCGTAATTAGAACAGCAGAACTAGTTGAAACAGGTCAAGAAGTAATATACGAGGCAGCTTTTCAGGCTAATAGAACACTTATTCTACTTGATATTTTAGTAAAAAATGGAGATTATTGGGATGCTTACGAAGTAAAAAGCTCAAAATCGCTTAGTGAAATATATTATAAAGATGCTGCTCTTCAATTTTTTGTTCTGATAAATGCAGGAATAAAAATTAACTCGTTTTCATTAATTCATATTGATGAAAACTATATTAGAAATGGAGAAATAGAAAAGGAAAAACTTTTCATTACTACTGATGTAACTGAAGAGGTTAAAAAACGATACAAGCAGGTTGAAAAAAATATAAATAATCAGATTGAAGTTCTAAGTGGAGATCATTCACCAAAAATTGAAATTGGAAAGCATTGCTTTGATCCATATGACTGTGATTTTATTGGTCATTGCTGGAAAGGATTGAAGAAACCTTCGGTTTTTGATATTCCATCAATTAAATATGATGATAAGTATGAGTATTTAAAGAATAAGACTGAATTAATTGATCTTAAAGGTGATTCAAATATTACAGCAGTTCAAAAACAGCAAATAGAAGTACAAATAAGCAAGAAGGCTGTTTTGTCATTGTCAGAAGATTTCATATCTAAACTTAATAGGTTTAAGATTGATGCAAAAGGTAAATTTGCAATTAAAATATTAAATTTTATACCTGCACTTCCACTGTATGATAAAACAAAACCATATCAACAATTGGCTTTTGCTTTTGCTATTATGTCATTGGAGGACGATGGTGAAATTGAGTTGTTTATTTCTGAGGGTAAAGCAAATCCAAATAATGAAATATTACAAATGATAAATAATTTGACAGATAATAAAAGGTTTACTTGTTATAATAATAAGAACTCTGGTATTGATTTATTAGACTTAAGGTCAGTTTGTACTAATAATTGCTTTTATCATCCAGCAATGACTCAGGATTTTTCCAATAAAGAATTATCAAAAGCTTTAGGAATAAAACCAGTTTGGAAGTCAGTAGAAAGTGATATTGTTGCAGCTCAATATTATGATGAGATTCTCAGAGGACATAAAAAAAGCGAAGAAAAACATGCTGCAATTATTAAATATTTAAAGAAGGAGCTTACTTTGGTCAAGGTGTTCTACGATTATTTATATTCTAAAATATGAGTTTAGGTAATTTTCATTATTGCAATTACTTATTGATATTTGTTTTTTTTAAGCAGGCATTAATGTTAATATTCTTAAATTAATAGAGTAATAATTAGGCTTTAGAACATTTAGAATGATTCTAACTAAGGATGAAGCGTGTAAGGTTCAGGTTAACAGCTAGATGTAATTTTCCAATATTAATAAATTGCTTAGAAATTCAAAGCTAAAAACAATCAAAAAAGACAAAAATAATTACTAATTTTGCAATGCTTTTTTATGAATTGAAAAAAGCAAATAAAATCGTTATTTAATAATGTCAAAAGGATGCTTTCTTGCATCTAAATAGACTTAAAACAACATAACATGAGTAAGAAAAAGTTTTTAACCTTAGAGGGTAATCAAGCTGCAGCTTATATCGCTTATATGTTTAGCGAAGTTGCTGCAATTTATCCTATTACTCCATCATCTGATATGGCGGAGTATGTTGACCAATGGGCAGCCAATGGTAAAAAGAATATTTTAGGAAGTACTGTTCACGTAAGTGAGATGCAGTCAGAAGCAGGAGCAGCTGGTGCTGTTCATGGTTCATTGCAAGCAGGAGCTTTAACGACTACATTTACAGCTTCTCAGGGGCTTCTCCTTATGATTCCTAATATGTATAAAATATCGGGAGAATTATTACCAGGAGTATTTCACGTAAGTGCGCGTAGCATTGCAGCACAAGCACTTTCAATTTTTGGTGATCATAGTGATGTAATGGCAGTACGTCAAACAGGTTTTGCTATGCTAGCAACAAGTAATGCACAAGAAATTATGGATATTGCTGGTATTGCACACCTTGCAGCCATCAAAACTCGTATCCCTTTCCTTCATTTCTTTGATGGTTTCCGTACTTCTCACGAAATACAAAAAGTTGAAGCAATGGATCAAGATGCTATTTCTAAATTAATAGATTATGATGCACTTCAAAAATTCCGCGATGGAGCTCTTAACCCAGAGAATCCTGTAACTCGTGGTACTGCTCAGAATCCAGATATTTATTTCCAATCTCGTGAGGTTATAAATAATTTCTATGATGAGATTCCTGATTTAGTAGAAGAGTATATGGTTGAATTACAAAAAATCACTGGTCGTGAGTATCATCCATTTACATATTATGGTGATCCTGAAGCTACGGATATTGTTGTAGCCATGGGTTCTATTAATGACACTATCAAAGAAACTATTGATTACGAAAGAAAAAATAATGGTAAAAAGATTGGTTTAATTACTTGTCACCTTTACCGCCCATTTTCTAAGAAATACTTTATGAAAGTATTTCCTAATACAGTTAAGCATATTGCTGTACTAGACAGGACGAAAGAAATTGGAGCTAATGGAGAACCAATGTATCTTGATATTCGTGACTTATTCTATGGTCAAGAGAATGCACCTATGATTATTGGTGGTCGTTATGGTTTAAGTTCTAAAGATACTACTCCTTCAATGATTCAGTCTGTGTATAATAACTTAGCTTCTGAAAATCCTATTACTGGATTTACTGTAGGTATTATTGATGATGTTTCATTCAAGTCTCTTCCTTTATTACCAGAGATTAATTGTTCTAAAGAAAGTACAATTGAAGCTAAATTTTATGGTTTAGGTGCAGATGGTACTGTTGGAGCCAATAAAAACTCAATTAAAATTATTGGTGAGAATACTGATATGTATTGCCAAGCATATTTCTCTTACGATAGTAAGAAGTCTGGTGGTTTTACTAACTCTCACTTACGTTTTGGTAATGAGCCTATCACTTCTCCATATTTAGTAAACAATCCTTCTTTTATTGCTTGTCATGTTCCTGCTTATTTAACTAAGTACGAAATGCTAAAAGGCTTAAAAGATGGTGGTACATTTTTATTAAATAGTATTTACGACAAAGAAAAAACTATTAAACAGCTACCAAATTACTTTAAACAGTATATGGCAGAGCATAATATCAAGTTCTACATTATTAACGCAACTAAACTTGCTGCAGAAATTGGTCTTGGAAATAGAACTAATACAATCATGCAATCAGCATTTTTTAAATTAGCTGATATTATCCCTTATGATCAAGCTAAAGATGAAATGAAGAAATTCATTGTTAAGTCTTATGGTAAAAAAGGTGAGAAGATTGTAAATATGAATTATAAAGCTGTTGACGCAGGAGAAGATGTTATTAAGATTGACGTTCCTGCAGATTGGGCTAGTTTAGAGGTTACTTCTATAGTTCCTGAGTCTAAGGTGAAACTTCCTGATTTTGTTAAGAATGTTGCCAAAGTAATTGATGCGCAGCAAGGAGATACTCTTCCTGTTTCTACTTTTGTAGGAAGAGAAGATGGTACTTTCCCTGCTGGTACTACTGCTTATGAAAAGCGTGGTATTGCTGTAGAAGTTCCTGAGTGGCAAGCTGACAACTGTATTCAGTGTAATCAATGTTCTTATGTTTGTCCTCATGCTGCTATTCGTCCTTTCTTATTAGATGAGAATGATGTTGCAAATGCTCCTGAAGGAACCGAAACAATTACAGGAAAAGGTCAAATAAAAGAATATGAATTCCGTATTCAAGTAAGTACCCTTGACTGTACTGGTTGTGGTATTTGTGCTGATGTTTGTCCTTCTAAGGAAAAATCATTAATTATGACTGATGCAACTACTCAATTAGATGAGATAGATCGTTGGAATTATTTGGATGGTGAAGTTGGATACAAAGAGAATGTAGTTGATAAAATGAAGAATGTGAAGAATTCACAATTTGCTCAACCATTATTCGAGTTCTCTGGA
>QMPB01000304.1 GCA_003648395.1 Bacteroidota bacterium | reverse complement strand
TTATCTCAAGTGAACCAATTGGTGAAAATAGTTCAAGTTTTAAGGGAAAAGCACCTTTGCCTTTTTACAATTATGTTAATTCTGCGGATTTTACAGACATAGAGAAAGAGTCTATTTTTAAGGCGATAGGGAACGAGTTGAAACGTGTTGGTAAATCTGCATTTCGTTCAAAAAGTCAGGATGATTTTGAGAGGTATGTTTTTATGAAAAAGAATCCTTTGTCAAAAAAGTTCATACTATCAAATATTACATGGAATAGTAATGATTGGAAGTCACCAAGTAATGATAAGAGTAATCATTCTTGGGTACAAAAGGATGGGAATATACCTCATGAAAGTTGGAATTTTGATTTTGATAACCCAAGAAATACAAAAGACAAAATATGTGGATACAATCAATGGACAAATCCACCCAGAATTAGCGGAAATAATAATCTTATAATTTACTATTCAAATAATAAAATTGTTGGCTTTTATGGAAAGGTTGAGATTCTTAGAAATAGTGTTTCTGTTTCGGAAAACGAAGACTATAATTTAATTGCTGAGAAGGATTTTTCTTTGGTATTAGAAAATAAGATAGATGATATTAAATCTAAAGGTTATCTCGAAAACAAGAAAAGGATAGGTCAAATAGGATTTATTTACTTAAAAGATATAGACAATATTTTCTCAATATTAGGTGAAGCAAAACGATTAAACCCTAAGCAAGCACAAAAGATTGATGCAATTATAAATTGGATAAGAGAGGAAGATGTAACTTCTTATAAAAATGATAATAATATGAATGATATTAGTTTAAATCAAATATTATATGGACCTCCTGGAACAGGAAAAACATATAGTCTACAAAATTCCTATTTTGATAAGTTTACAAGTAATACTGGACAAAATAATTATAAGTTCGTAACTTTCCATCAATCATTTACCTATGAAGATTTTATTGAGGGAATAAAGCCTGTAATTAATGATGCGCAACAAGAAGGCGAAGTGACTTATGAAATTGCTGATGGTGTATTCAAAAAATTAGCATTGGAAGCAAAGCAAAACCCAAATACTGATTATGCTATATTTATTGATGAGATAAATCGTGGAAATATTGCTAAAATATTTGGGGAACTAATAACACTTATTGAACCAGATAAGAGAGGTGTTTTGTCAGTGGTATTACCTTATTCTAAAACGGAATTTACGGTGCCAAAGAACCTTAGTATTATTGGAACAATGAATACTGCTGACCGCTCAATTGCTTTATTAGATACTGCTCTTAGGAGAAGATTTGAATTTATTGAAGTTATGCCAAAGGCAAGCTTATTACACGATAAAATAATTGAAGGCATTGATTTAGAGAAGATTTTAACCATTATTAATGATCGAATAGAATTCTTATTTGATAGAGATCATACAATAGGTCATTCTTATCTATTAAAGGTTAAAACCTATAAAGATTTATGTAAATCATTCCGAAACGAGATTATTCCATTATTGCAGGAGTATTTCTATAATGATTGGGAAAAGGTGCAATTAGTTTTGGGAGATAATAAGAAATGGGGAAAGCAGGATGAAATGAAATTAGTACAACAGACTAAAAGCTATTCATCAAGCGAGGAGAAGAATCTTTTTGGTGAGGATCTAGAAGATTATGAGGAAGTTACCATATTTGAAGTAAATCCAAATCTAATTGCTAAGCAATATGATAAAATTCCAAAAGAGGCTTTTATCTATATTTATGATAAACCAGTAATTAAATAACAAATGAGTAAGTCTCATAGCATTCGTGAATTTGGATCTATCCACTGCAAAAAGGATTATCCAGGCATAGAAGACACTTTCAATGATATTTATATTGAAGAAAGCTCTTTTAATAGCTTGCGTAATTTTATTGCTGAAAATGTAGATGATGATATTGAAATTGACAATGCTTTTTCTGTACATCGCAAAAAAGCAAAGGATTATATTCGTGTGAAAAATTATGTTGGTGTAATTGAAACACGTGATAAAACGAGTATTGAAATATTGCCAAAAATTTATCTTGAAAAAGATGAAAATCAGAAAATGGAAACTCGTAAAATTTTCCTTAGAATGTTGCGACAGTTAAAAGACTCACCTTTTAAGAGTATTGATAATGCCCAGTTAAAAACAGCCCATTTCCCAATTCTTGAAATATTTATCCAGACATTTCTCTATGAGTTAGATATTCTTATAAAGCGAGGAGTTCGGAAGCATTATGTTTCTAAAAATGAGAACGAGAATTTTTTAAAGGGTTCCTTAGATTTTTCAAAACAGATACAGCATAATTTGATTCATAAGGAGCATTTCTTTGTTAATTATGATGAGTTTAATGTGAATATTCCCCAGAATAGAATTATTAAATCTTGCCTAGCTTACCTGCTCCATAAATCTCGTTCACCAAAGAATAAAATTAAAATTCATACTTATCTAAGTATGCTTGACGAAATTGAAGAATCAAAGCATATTGATAGGGATTTTATTCTTATTCATAACGCAAATCGACTTTTCTCGCATTATAAAATGGTACTTCAGTGGTCTAAAGTTTTTCTTAAAGGAGAATCTTTTACAAACTTTAAAGGCAAGAGTTTGAATAAAGCAATTTTGTTTCCAATGGAACGTATTTTTGAAGATTACATTGGCCATGGATTTAAAAAATATTTGACTGATTCTGATGTATCTTTACAAGATAGAGGTAAAACATTGGTAGAAAAACACAAGAATTCTACTAAATTTAATTTACGTCCCGATATTGTAGTGAGAAGTAATAACCATTCAAAATGGGTGCTCGATACTAAATGGAAAATGATTGATCAAGATAATAGTAGAAAGAACTATGGTATTAGCCAAGCAGATATGTATCAGTTGTTTGCCTATGGTAAAAAGTATGAAGATAAGCATGTATTTCAAGCTGATGAGGAAGAAAACAAAATACCACGTTTGATACTGTTATATCCTTATAGTGAAAAATTCAATAATGCTTTAGAGCAGTTTGAGTACAATAATCAATTGCATTTAAAGGTTTTGCCTGTGCGATTAAATTGCTCTTTGAAAGATACTATTGATGAATTAGAAAAGTATATCAGCTAGTTTTCACTGTTTTATAGTAATTAATAAAAACGTGGGACACTGACCCACATAATATGGAAAGTTAAAAGCTTATCAATAAATATTGCTGATAATACAATTCGGGGGACAGTGTCCCCCGAATTGTAATTTATTGATAAATAGGGTGATTATAAAAAACACATTTAATTAGTATGAAAAAAGAAGAAAGATACAGTATAAGTGTAAGTAGAGAACAGTTGAGTATTATTATGGATACGCTAGAGAATATGTCAAGGTTCAATACAGGTCAAGTGAGTGAAATATTTAAAGATGTATTATGGAATTCTGATAGAATATCTCATGATGATATTGATGAACTTACAAAAGTCGTTAAATCTAAAGTTTTCCCTGATTTACAACCAAATGCTTACTTTAGTGTAGGCATAAGAGAGAATGATAAACTCTCTGAACTTAAACAGAAACAGTATGAAATTTATCGTGAACTAAGACATCAGTTATATATGATGAAGCCTTCTAGTGATGGATATTCTGTATTAGAAAACTCTGCCTTGATATATTCAGATTTACCAAAAATTAAGTTGATAAAGGAGGAGTAACTATAATACTTTGTCAAGTTTTTTGCGCAATAAACTTGACAACTTAGATATTTAATATTACCTTTGCCCTTGCTTATGAATATATCAGAAAAAATACAGAAACGAATAAAAACCATATCAGAGGATACGACCTTTGGTTATGAACAATTGGGCATAACTCAAACTGAATTTCAGGCTGCTGCAAAAGTTATTGAACGTCTATTAAAAAAGGGTATAATAAAAAAATCATCGAAAGGAGTATTCTACAAACCTAGAATAACTGTTTTTGGCGAATTAAAACCAAGTGATGAAACCATACTTCGTCAATACTTATTTGAGGATGGCAAACGCATAGCTTATATTACAGGAACTGCCTTATACAATCAGCTAGGATTGACTACACAAATGGCTTTTATATTTCAAATTGCAAGTAGAAAGAAACGTATTTATATAAACACAAGCGCTATAAAAGCTAAGCCAGTAAAGAGTTATGCCGAAGTTACCGATAAAAATTATCAGTTATTAGGCTTTCTTGATGCAATAAAAGATATAAAAATAATTCCAGATACATCAACAGATGATATTGTAATGGCTCTAAGTACTAAGATTAACCGATTCAGTGAATCAGAAATTAAAATGCTAGTAAAGTATTCATTTCTTTATCCTGCAAGAACACGAGCATTGCTGGGCGCAATACTTGAGAGCTTAAAAAAAGAATCACTTCTAACCTACTTAAAGAAAAGTTTAAATCCCTTGACAAAGTATAAAATAGGGCTTAGTTCAAATGTATTACCAACAGCTTTAAATTGGAATATCAAATGAAGTTGCACGAGAATAAAGAGTTGTTTATAGATGCTGTTAAAGTTACTGCACAGCAGACTGGTTTGCCTGAAATATATGTAGAGAAAGACTATTGGGTGAGTTATGCCTTATTTGTTATTTTTCATAGTGAGATGCAGAACTCTGTTGTTTTTAAGGGTGGAACTGCTTTGTCGAAAAGCTTCAAACTAATAGAACGTTTTTCTGAAGATATTGATTTAGTATTGCTAAAAGAGGGTGGAGAATCGGGAAATAAATTAAAAGGAAAGCTAAAGAAAATCAGTGAAAGTGTATCAGAATATTTACCTGAATTTGAATTAGAGGGTATCACTAAAAAAATGGGAATGAATCGGAAAACGGCACATTCTTATCATCATAGTTTTGCGGGTAATTATGGCCAAGTTAGGAATTGTATTATACTGGAAACTACGGTGTTTGGCAATCATGAGCCTTTCTCTAAACAGAAGTTAAGCTCCTTTATTTATGATATGATGATAAATACGGGTCAAGCAAAACTGGCAGAGGAGTATGGCATGCAAGCTTTTGATGTACAGGTTCTCAATCCCATAAGGACAATTTGTGAAAAGGTAATGAGTTTAATACGCTTTTCATATTCAGAAACGCCCATTGAAAGCCTTAAAGCAAAGGTGCGACATATATACGACATTAATCAGTTAATGAAGGATAAGAGGATAATCACCTTCTTTAATTCCTCTGATTTTGATACAATGCTAATGAAAGTTGCAGAAGATGATATGAGTAGTAATAGGAATAATTATGATTGGCTGAGTAAGCATCCAAAAGATGCAATAATATTTGCAGATTACAGAAGTATTTGGAAGGAGATAAGTGTTACTTATAATGGTAGGTTTAAAAGTTTGGTTTATGGAGCTTTACCCGATAACGAAGAAATTCTTTCAACATTAAATAAGGTCTCTAAAAGGTTAAAACTTATGGATTGGATACTTAGTGAAAAATGAAAAGCTTATGAATTTGACGAAGGAAAAACTAGAGTAAGCTATTATATAACTTATTACAAATGAAGTAACTTATAATCTACATGGTTTATTTATTCATATATATATAATGAAACCATTTAGTGATGAGTATTATGTATTAGAAAACCCTGCTTCAATATTTTCAGGATTGCCAAAAGTGAAGTTGATAAGAGAAGAATAATTCTAGATACTTATACTATTTTTATATTCCAATACATATACCTATCAACAAACTCAGATCCTCAATCTGTTTTATATTTTCATTCCAATTGACACCCTATCTTCTCTTAATTATTTGTGAAGTAAAATCACTGGCTTAATTTATGGCTAATAATGTCTATTTTGATTTATAACGATTTAAAGAAATAATATTTATTATTGTAAAATGCAGTAATTGGCTCTTTATATATAAAAAACACCTACCCAAAATACGCCCACATACACAATCATTCCCCAATAAAGCTAAATATTCCCCCAAATTCATAAATATAACTAATCATACATGCTTATAGCGTGAAGTGATTTTTCATCTCGATATACTTTTGTGCAATCAAAATCAGACGATGATTTACGAATAGAAAGAAGTTGAAATAATCGATGACCGGTTTTAATTAACATCGATTCTTCTTTCTTGAGAAAACTGATTGAACTAA
>QMPB01000303.1 GCA_003648395.1 Bacteroidota bacterium | reverse complement strand
GTATAATTAAAGAGAACAATCATTCGTTTGAATATGATTTACAAAAATACTATCCTCAGCTATTTAAATCAATGAAAGATAGCCATAGAAAATTAGTTATGATCAGAATGACTAAAGATATGGAAGACGGAATAGAGCAGGGTTTTTTTAGGTCTGATTTAGACATTAAAAAAATTGTTGTACTTCACATTCTAAGAATAGAAAGCTTAAAAGATAATGATATTTTACAAAAATACAATTATACATTAGTTGACATTATTGATGAAATGTTCAACTATCATTTTCATGCAATAGCAACACAAAAAGGAATAAATGAATATAAACGCCTAAATTTATTAAACCATGAATAAAAATATAATATTTATAATATTATTTCTTTTTTCAATAGAGTTGGCTGCAAATGCACAAAAGGTTTACACTTTTGATTTGCAAAAAGCAATTGATTTAGCTCTTGTTGAAAATAGAAATATTCTTAATGCACAACACGATGTTGTAATAGCGAAAAAACAAGTATGGGAAACAACAGCTATTGGATTACCTCAAGTCTCAACAGAATTAAAATACCAAAACATGGTTGATATTCCCGTTACTTTGATGCCAGCCAAAATATTTGATCCTACCGCTGGCCCTGATGACTATGCCCCTATGAAATTTGGTCAACAGCATAGTGCTTCTTTTGGTTTTACGGCTTCACAACTTATTTTCAGTGGTGAATATATAGTTGGTTTACAGGCTTCTAAAACCTATCAAGAACTTTCTCAAAAAGCTGCTCTCAAGTCCGAAAATGATGTAATTGAACTTGTTACTAAATCATATTATACTGTACTTTTTGTAAAAGAAAACAAAAATGTAATAATAAAAACACTTGAAGATATTCAAAAAACCTTTGATGAAATTCAGAAGATCTATCAGGTGGGAATGGCAGAAGAAACCGATGTAAACCAAATAGAATTGAACTTAATTACTGTTAAAAATTCGCTTTCTTCTATTGATAGACAAATTACTATTGCTGAGAATATTCTTAAATTTCAAATTGGTATAAAAGTTAGTGACTCCATCGTTCTAACCGATAGTCTTGAGTATATATTTAATAATGCAAGTCTAAAGCCTGTTATGAAGCAAGGTTTTGATATTAATAAAAACATTGACTATCAACTACTTCAAACTCAAAAGGAAATATCAGAATTAAGTCTTAAGAGAGAAAAATCAACTTTTTTACCAACTATTTCTGCTTTCTATTCGCACTCTACAAGTGGCCAGACAAATAATTTTGACGACTATTTTAATGGGTCTCAGACTTATTACAACTCTAATATTGTTGGGGCTGGTTTAAAATGGAATATTTTCAATAGTGGATCGAGATATGTAAAAGTACAGCAAGCACAATTGGAGTTAGCTAAAATGAATAATCAAGAATATATATTAGAGCAAAACCTTGAATTTCAAATGGGTAGTAATAAAGCGAAGCTAGTTGACGCCTACGAAACATACCTTAAAGAGGTGAAAAATAAAGAATTAGCAGAAAAAATATATAAAACAGCACTTACTAAATTCACCAATGGTTCAATTTCTAGTAATGAACTTACTCAATTAAACTTACAATATTTCAATAGTCAATCATCGTTTTATTCAGCAATGGCAAAAGTATTAAGTGCTAAAGCTGAATTAGATAAAATTTTAGGAAACAATATTAAATAAATATAAAATGAAAAATATATTAATACTTTTTTTAGTAATAGCAAGCTTAAGCTCTTGTAAAAACAACAGTAACGATTTAAGCTCTGTAAAACAACAAATCAATGACCATAGAATGGAGATTGTTAATTTAGAGAATAAAATTAGAAAACTAGAAAAAATTCTTGCAGATTCCAATGTTACCATATCCGAAGGAAGTATTCTAGTAGGAGTTAAGAAAATTGAAACTGAGAAATTTGTTCATTATCTTGATATTACTGGTAATGTAGAAACTCATTTACAGGCAAATATTAGCCCTGAAATTAATGGTCTTATTAAAAGAGTAGACGTTTCAGAGGGTGAATACGTAACCAAAGGTCAGACACTTGCTATTATTGATACAGAAATAATTAGAAACTCTATTGATGAGATTAATACTCAATTAGAATTAGCTAAAACTATGTATCAAAAACAAAAAGAACTTTGGGATAAAAACATTGGTTCTGAGATTCAATATTTACAAGCTAAAAACAGAAAAGAAAGTTTAGAAAGTAAACTTAGGACTCTAAACTCTCAAATGGAAAAAGCTACAATTACTGCTCCTTTTGATGCTTATGTAGAAACTGTTTTTCAGAAAACTGGAGAATTTGGCTCTCCTGGAAGACAAATGTTTTTCTTGGTAAATCTTAAAGACCTTAAGGTAACAGCTAATATTTCTGAAAGATACATTCCTTATCTACATATTGGTGATTCTGTTGATATTAGTTTTCCTACTTTTCCTGATTTGAAAATGCGTAAACCCATTAGCGTTATTGGCGCTGTGATAAATCCAAACAATCGCACTATAAAAATCCAAATAAATATTAATAATAATGACTATAAACTTAAACCAAACATAATTGCTACTCTATCATTGTCAGATGAAAGTGTAGATTCAACAATTGTTATTCCAGCAATAGTGGTTAAAAATGATGCCAAAGGAAATAATTATGTATATGTGGTTGATAAATCTAATGGGAAACTTATTTCTAAGAAACAATATGTTAAAGTTAGTAATAGTTATGGTAATAAAACTATGATAACAGAAGGACTAAGCATTAACAATAAACTTATAGTTGATGGATATAATTTAGTTAAAAACGGTAGTAAAATTCATATAAAATAATGGAAAACAACAAAAATAAAAAGGACAGCATAATCAAGAATTTTGGATTGACAACTGCTTCCATAAAGAACATAAATACAGTGATACTTTTAACTATAGTGCTTGCTGTATATGGTCTATTAACTTATATTCAAATGCCTAAGGAGTCTTTCCCTGATATAAAAATCCCAAAGGTTTTTGTAAAAACTGTTTATCCAGGAAACCCTCCTGTAGATATGGAAAACCTCATTACTCGTCCTTTAGAGAAAGAGTTGAAAACCATTAAAGGAATGAAAGAGCTTAGTTCTACATCTTCACAAGATAATAGTGATATTATTGTTGAATTTAAGAGTGATTTTGATATTAAAAAAGCGGTTCAAGATGTAAAAGATGCTGTTGATAAAGCTAAAAGCGAGCTTCCTGATGACCTAAAAATGGATCCAATTGTTTTGGAACTTGACGCTTCAGAATTCCCGATTCTAAGCATTAATCTTTCTGGTGATTTTAGTATTGAAGAGTTTAGAAATATTTCAGACGATCTGAAAGATGAAATAGAAGCCATAAGCGAAATATCAAAAGTTAATATTAAAGGTTTAAACGATCGCCAAATAAATATTAATGTTGATAAGACTAAAATGGTGGCTAATAACATTAGTTTTAAAAAGATAGAAGATGCTGTAAAATTTGAAAACATGTCAATTTCTGGTGGCGATATTGTCTCTGACGACACTCGTCGTTCTGTAAGAATTAACGGAGAATTTAGTTCTATTGAAGAAATGAATGACATCATTATCAAATATGAAAAAGGTAATATTGTTTATCTGAAAGATGTTTTAGATGGAGGAAAAGTAATAGATGGTTATGTTGACCCATTAACATATGCTCGATTGAATAGAAATAATGTTATTTCATTAAGCATAGTAAAGAAAAGTGGAGAAAATCTTATTGATGCCACCGACAAAATTAATGAAATACTTGATTATTCTCGCAAATCTGGTCTTATTCCTGACAATATGCATATTGAAATAACTAACGATATGTCTGTGCAGGTAAAAAAACAAGTTAATAATCTGGAAAATAGTATTATTCTTGGAATGATATTCGTAATTATAATTCTCTTTTTCTTCCTTGGTCTACGTAATGCTTTATTCGTTGGACTTGCAATACCAATGTCAATGCTGATTTCATTTGTAGTGCTCGGGCTATTGGGTTACACTATCAATATGATGATTCTTTTTGGGCTAGTTTTAGCTCTTGGTATGTTAGTAGATAACGCAATTGTAGTAGTTGAGAATGTTTATAGGTTTTTAGGTCAAGGTTATTCTGTTTTTGAATCTACTCGTCAGGCTGTTGGTGAAATTGCTTGGCCTATTATTGCTTCCACAGCAACAACATTAGCCGCTTTTATTCCTCTTATATTTTGGCCCGGAATGGTTGGTAGCTTTATGAGTCTATTACCTATTACATTAATAATTGTTCTTACTTCGTCCCTCTTTGTTGCTCTTGTAATTGTGCCTACTTTTATTGTTATTACTGTTAAAGAAAATAATGAAGAGCATGCTCCAGAGAAGAAAAAAGTAATTAGAATGCTTATTATTATGGCGGTAATAATTGCTTTAGGGTATTTTAGTGGAGTTTTATGGTTAGCAAATTTCACCTTAATAATGGCTATTTTAGCATTGGCTAATTATCTTTTTCTTTACAAAATGAGCATAAACTTTCAGACTCATTTTCTAGTATGGTTAGAAGCTTACTATTTAAAAGTTTTGAACTGGGCTTTATCTGGTCATAAACCAAGGTATCTTCTTGGTGGTGGTTTTTTACTTCTTATTGGCACTGTTTTCTTCTTCAAAGTTGCTGGTGGTAATCTATTATTCTTCCCTGATAATGAACCTAGATATCTAAATATTACCATTAAAAAACCAATAGGAACTGATATTAATGCTACCAATATTTTTGCTGATGAAATAGATAAAAAAATTAATAGAATACTTGAAAAAGATTCTGCAATTCTAAAATCAGTTCTTACTGTTGTTGGTAAAGGTGCTGTTGGAGAAAGAGAACAGTCTTTTGGTAATACTCCTGAAAAAGCTCTTATTACCGTTACTTTAATAGACTATGATGAAAGAAAGAATCACCGTTCAAGCGTTGAAATAATGAAGGAATTATCCGATTCTTTAGTGGGACAATATCCTGGCGTACTACTTTCTATCGAAAAGAATAAAATGGGTCCTCCAACTGGTAAACCTATTAATATAGAAATCTCCGGTAAAAATTATGCAGAACTTATAGGATATTCTGATTCAATAATGTCGATAATTGAAAATGCAAATATTCCTGGTATTGAAGGCCTTAAAAAAGATTTAGACGATGGTAAACCAGAATTAATTGTTAATATTGATAGAGAAAAAGCAAGACGTTTTGGACTTTCTACTGCTCAGATTGGTTCAAGTATTCGTACTTCTTTATTTGGAAAAGAAATATCAGATTATAAAGATGGGGAAGATAAATATCCTATCAGACTTCGATATTCAAAAAGTCAAAGAAATCAAATTAGTTCTCTTATGAACCAAAAAGTGATATTTAGAAATAATAGAGGAAAACTAATGGAAATACCTGTTTCTGCTGTTGCAGACATTTCATATAGCAACACTTATGGTTCTGTTAATAGGAAAGATATGAAACGAGTTATAACTCTATATTCTAATGTTTTAGAGGGCTTTAATGCAAATATTGTAAACGCTCAAGTTCAAACTCTTCTTGAAGGAACAAGTCTTCCTGAAGGTTATAAAATTTTGTTTACTGGCGAGCAAAAAGATCAAAGTGAAGCAACATCGTTCCTTATACAGGCACTAACTATAGCCATTGCTCTTATTTTCTTAATATTAGTAACTCAATTTAACTCTATTGCCAAACCTTTTATTATTATGATTAGCGTACTCTTTAGTACCATAGGTGTATTTGGTGGTCTTGCTACTTTCGGTATGGATATGGTAATTATTATGACCGGTATTGGTATTATTTCTCTTGCTGGGATTGTTGTAAATAACGCCATTGTACTCATCGATTATATCGACTTGCTTAAAAACAGAAAGCGTATTGACTTAGGGTTAAGTTTAACTGATAATTTAACAATTGAAGATTCTATTCAATGTGTTGTTGATGCCGGTAAAACGCGTTTACGCCCTGTGCTATTAACGGCAATAACTACCGTACTTGGACTTGTGCCAATGGCTATAGGTATGAATATTAGCTTTGGAGATATGTTAACCAAATACCAACCTAATTTTTATATCGGTGGTGAGAATGC
>QMPB01000302.1 GCA_003648395.1 Bacteroidota bacterium | reverse complement strand
GCATCTCCTTTAAAGTTTGAAAAAAAGCTATCAGATTTACTCATAAATATTTTCTTTTTTAATTTGATGCAAAAATATACTATTTAGCTTGGGTAAAAATTCACCTCTTTGAAAAAAATGTTAAATGACTAGTTTTCTAATGTATATTATTTCATATAAAAAGAGTATTTTCGCGGGCTTAATTAATAGATATTTTATATAGATGAAAATTATTACAATTATCTTGTTTTTCATATTCACTACTATAGGTTTTTCGGCTTATACTCAAGATACTTTAGTGGCAAAAGATGGAACAGTGTTGCATGGAGAAATTAAAGAGATGGACCAAGGAACTATTACTATGGAAACAAGTTTTAGTGATGATGATTTTACTATTACATGGCTCGAAATTAAACAAATAATTTCTTCAAGTTCATTTAGATTTACTCTTGCTGATGGAAGAAGATTATATGGTACAATTAGTAAAGATACTGCGGCAAATAAATTGGTAATTATTGATGAGAAAAAAGGATCTATTACAATAGACCCTGATCAGTTAGTTTATCTAAAACAAGTTGATGGTGGAAATTTTTTAGACGTAATGAATCTTTCAATGGATTTTGGATATTCATTATCAAAGGCTAATAATTTGCAAAGTTTAAATGGAAGCTTGAATATTGATTATATTGTGAATAAATGGGGTTTAAAGGGGTTCTATAATACAGTACTTAGTTCACAAGATAATATCGAAAGTACAAATCGTCAAGAAGGAGAAGTAACGGGAGAAAGATTTTTTCCGAAAGATTATTATGCTAAAATGACAACAAATCTATTTACAAATAACGCTCAGGATATTAAGTTACGTAGTACATATAGTGCTAGTATAGGTAAGTACTTAATACATACAAATAGGATTTATTTGAATACAGATATTGGTATTGCACGTACGTTAGAGAATTATATTCCTGATTCACTATCAGACAGGAAGAATATTGAAGGTAAATTTGGCATTGAATATAATATGTTTGATATTGATGATTTGAATCTTTTCTTAAAAATAAATATTTTCCCTAGTATTACAGAGAGTTATCGTATTCGTTCTACGTATAATTTTACAATTAAGTATGATTTGCCTCGTGATTTTTATATCAAAGGAAGTATAGATTATAAATATGATACTAAACCATTAGAAGGAATGTATCCTGATGATTATGTATATACCTTTGGAATTGGTTGGGAACTCTAGATATTAACTTATATTATAAAATAAATGATGGTTTTAACCATCTTTTTTTTTGGAATTATCTTCTAAAAGCCAACAACCGACTTCTGTTTCATGGTCTAGTATTAATGAATCACTAGCCTCATTTCGTAAAAGAAATACTATCATATAATCTCCCACTGCAGCAATACTAAAGAAGATTCCAAATAGTAATAAAAAAATATTACCATTTTGTATTGCTACTAATGCAGGAATCTGCCCTAATATAATTCCAGGCATTACTGAGCCCAAAATATAATGCTTTACTGTTAGGGGCTCGGAACAATGGCAGTAAGGTGTAAGCATTTGCCATATAAAACCAAAATTTATAGATTTCCATCCTTTTTTTGTGTAAAAGGACCATGTAATTCCATGGATCAATTCATGTATAACCACTCCTAATAATGTTACGATAATAAGCTTTATTGAAATTGTTGCTATACCTGAAGCTCCTATGCTATGTATATAAGTGGATATATTTGTTAAGCTGTATTTATCTTTCCATATAATAAAGAAAGGTAAACCAAAAATAATAATAATAGGGATTAAACTTAATATTGCATATATATTTGCCTTTACTATGTCAATAGTAATTAATCTACCTTTTTCGTCAGTATTATTGATAATTGTTTTCATAGTGTATATTTGAATTAACAAATATAATATATTTGAACTATTCTATTATAAAAGAAAAAGAGTTTATCTTAGGTGAGACAAACTCTTTTCTTGAATATATATTGATATTTTTTTTTGAACATGGCAAAATTACAAAATAACTTAGGTATTTTTATAAGTAGGATTAGGTATTTATTAGGTATTTTTTGCATAAAAATAAACTACCTATAGCGTTAATAAACAGTGTCTAGATGGAAGGTAGTATAGGGCTAATACCTTTTATTATCAGCTCATTACGTCCTTTGTTCTTATAAATATGTGCAACATATAGAACATATTGGTTTAATTTATTTTTTTCTAATGTGCTAGTAACATATGCAAGATTAGTATTTGACCAATAACCAGATCCATTATCACTAAATCTAAAGGCAGATACATAATACTTAATTGGTTCTAATCCATTAAATCGTGCTATTCCCGAATTATCAGTTGTATCAATTCCAACTCGGTTGTTGCCAGTAGTATAGTCATCTTTATTAGTGTATATCCTAACATAGCAATTATTAACTAAAGTGGAGGTGCCATAATATACTACATGAAATAATAAATCAGTTTGATGTGCTACGGTTATTAGTTGTGTTGCTTTATCTGTTTTATTTTCATTTGCCGACATGGCAGTTAGAGAAACATTATAGGAGTTATCTTCACTATAAATATGAAATGGATTTCTTGTATTTGAAGTACTTCCGTCTCCAAAATCCCATAAATAACTAAACCCATCGGTAGATGTGTTTGTAAAATAAACAGTGTCGTTAGTTCTAATATTAGAATCTGAAACACTAAATGATGCCGTAGGTTCTTTTTGACAACTTGATAATAATATTAATATAAAACCTAAAATGCTTATTAATTTTCTGCGATTCATTTATTGTTAGTTTCTTTTTTATAATACCCAAAAAGTTTGTTATTAATAATATAGTTTGAAACAAATCTAGGTGTTTTCTCTTCCCAACCTTCTTCACCATTCTTAATCATATTAAGAACATTGCGGGCAAATATGCCCTGCCAAGCTCTATTCATATTATCCATATCAACAATTTTATCGTTATTGAGCAAGTGCTGATACAAATAGAAAATACCTTCGTCTACATTAAGAAGTTTCCCTGTTTGTAATCTTTTATTCTTTAATAAAGGGTAGACATATAGTTTTACATTACGAGCAAAAAGTCTTCCAAATGCTTCAAGAGTTCCGCCTTGCAGATCTTTATAAAACTTATCTTGCACAAGGTTAAGTAGGGTAGGTATACCAATTACAAGCCTTAGCTTATTAATATTAAAACTATTAAAATATTCTGATAAACGATAGAAATAACTATAGTTTGAGATCATTACATTTTGGTTCATCCCATTTAAGATATTAACTCTTGCTAAGAAATCTCTTTCATCAAGTTCGCCACTGGCCATTAAGTTTCTCATTGTAATTTCGCAAAGAACTATGGAGTTTTCTTTCTTATAATCACCCTCTCGTTTTAGCATTCTTATGGCAGTTTTAATCATATCAAAACCCACATAAGTAATTGGTCTGAAGCTACCTCTAATGACAACTACGTCTTTTTTGTAAAGCATATCTCCTGGGCGATTAATGTTGCCATCTTTATCGAACATTACAGCATTAGTCATTCCGTTCTTCACCATCTGAACTCCTAAAAGTCGATTATCTACATAATCAAGATCAGGACCTTCCATATTAATCAAATCAATTTCAATTCTGTCAGAATCAAGATTGTCCATAAGTGATTTTAAGAAAGTATTTGGAGTAGTATGATAATGGATACATGCATAAATAAGATTTATTCCTAAGCTGCCAAGAGTGTATTGTTGAAGATTGCCATCATTTTCTAGTAAGTTGAAATGAATTTTCACCTCATTGGGTTCTGCTCTATTACTTCCCTGAAATCGAACTCCCATCCAACCATGTGGTTTATTATCCTTATGATAGTTTAGCGTTTCGACAGTATCGGCAAATGAGAAAAACTTTGTTTCACAGTCTTTATTTTCAGAGATAACATTTTGTAAATCAGAATATTCATTCTGAAGCATCTTTGTAACCCTATCTTCAGCAACATATCTCCCGGGTTTATTATTATTATAATAGTAATCAGAGAATGTTTTATCGTATGCCGAAATACTTTTAGCAACGGTGCCAGAAGCACCACCTGCCTGAAAAAAAGCTCTAGCTACTTCTTGTCCTCCACCAATTTCGGCAATGCTGCCATATACATTATCAACAATGTTTATATGTACGGCTTTTTGCTTAGTTGTTTGGTTTTCTACTTGCATAATAAAGTACTTTTATTATTAATAAATAATCTTCTATAGTAATAAAACTATAATTCTTGAATCCTTTTCTTCTCAACGCGTTTTGCGATTTTAATACTGATTTCGTATAAGAAAATCAAAGGAAGTGCTACTAAAAATTGACTAAAAACATCTGGAGGTGTTATTAATGCTGAAAGTAGAAAGAACGCTACAATAGCATGTTTTCTATATGTTTTTAGTAGAATAGCGGTTACAATTCCCATTCGTGCTAAGAAATATATAAGAACTGGCAGTTGAAAAACTATTCCTGTACTTAAGGATATCATTACTACCATGCTAATATAAGACCCCAATCTTAAGGTGTTTTCTATATCTGGGCTCAATGTCCACGAAACTAGAAAGTTAATTGCTAAAGGTGCAATCAAGAAATAGCCAAAAGAAATACCTGTAATGAATAAAAAGTTAGTAACAAAAATAAAGCCTCTAACACCTTTTCGCTCCTTTATAGATAATGCGGGTCTGATAAAATACCACATTTCGGTAAGGATATATGGCATTGCTACTATTATGCCTGCAACAAGAGCAATAAGTAAATTACTTTTAAATTGCCCTGCCATTTCAAAGTTATTGAGTTTGAAATCACCTTGGTTGATACATAAACTTGGAGCTCCAATTATATTTCCTAAGTCGCAAAATAGCTGATTAGTAATAAAATCAGGGTTTTTGGGGCCTAGTATTATCTGAGAGTATACAAAATCGGTAAAATAAAAAGCTATAATTGCTAAAATAAATACTACAGCAAAAGACCTCATCATAGAAAATCGTAGTATATCTAAATGATCCCAGAAGCTCATATCAGTATCTTTACGTACTTCTGCTAATTCAGTATTTTGTGGCTTAGTTAAATTCTTATTACTCATAATAAATGTAGTGCCTATTTTCTTAGTTCTTTGGTTGGATCAATATCGCTAATCTCTTTTTTAATATCTCCAGTAGCGTCATTTATTTCACTCTTTATATCTTTGGTAGCATCTTTAAATTCCTTCATACCTTTTCCTAATCCTCGCATTAATTCAGGAATTTTTTTTCCACCAAAAAGTAGAACTACGATTACCATAACCACTAGAATCTCTGGCCCGCCAAACATTCCTAATAATATTGTATTTATACTCATAATTATATTCATTTTATATGACAAAGGTACATTATATTTATTCTGGTTTAGTTATGCAAAATAATATATAGATTACATTATCATTTATTTTTCTTACCGTAAATTTTGTAAATTAAGTATGCAATTCCAACAATAAAGTGGCCCAATACAACTGCTATAATAATAAATAGTATAGTATTATCTCCTCGCATTACTAATTCTTCTTTATTATATTGTAATTTTTATACTGCAATAAATTTGTATTCTCATTTCTAAATAGTCCAACTTTTACTTTTTCAAAGAGGAGATTATTATGCATTGTATGATAGTTCATTTGATATACACATTCCGAAAAGTTAATACAATGGTCGTATAAAGCATTTCCAAAATACCACATTATATCATGACCAATAAATCCTAATTTTGATGGAATTCTAGAATATGTTTTATAGTATTTGTTTTCGAAAGGAATTATCACATCTTTATCGTCATAGTCAATATAATAGTCTACAGTATATGTATATCTTAAATCATTAAGATATTTAACTTCCAATGTTTTATATTTACCCCAAACTATATTATTAGCCATAACCATAATGTCATAATTAATTTCGTCCTCATTATCATTCTTTAAAAGGTATAACTGTCGAAGAAAATCACTTATTATAGCTTCGTTATCAATTAGGTTTATTAGAATATTAGTTTTGTTAATTTCTAAATTACTAAGAATATCTACTATATTGTTATTATATACATAAACAGAAATTCTGGAACTGTCAATGTTAAACTGAGTTTCAAATAATGTGCT
>QMPB01000301.1 GCA_003648395.1 Bacteroidota bacterium | reverse complement strand
TTACTTTTCCGTTTTATGAAGGCTGCGGCTAAACATCATGGTATGCTTATAAGCTATATCCAAGGTGGTAGCTTAAGAAATGCTATTCCTCGTGAATCGTATTCTACAGTAGTTATTCCTGAGGCTAAAAAAGCTGATTTTGAAGCCTGTGTAAAGAAATTTGAAGATATCTTTATTGCAGAACTTAAAACTGTTGAACCTGATTTAAGTTTCAACTTTAAGTCTGTAGATATGCCTAAAGAGGTGATGTCAACTGATGATATGTGGAAGGTTATTAATAGTGTTTATGGTGCTCCTAATGGCGTTATTCGTATGAGTAATGATATTGAGGGTGTTGTAGAAACTTCTACTAACCTTGCAATTATTCAATCAAAAGGTAATAAGCTTGAGGTTGCGGCTTTAATACGTAGCTCTGTGGAAACTTCAAAGGATGATTTAGCAGAAATGTTTGTTTCTATTTTCGAACTAGCAGGTGCTAATGTAGTTCTAGAAGGTGAATACCCTGGTTGGAAACCAAATATGGACTCTAAGATTCTTAAGTCTATGCAAGGTACATACGAAAAAATGTATGGTTTTATTCCTAAGATAATGGTTATTCATGCTGGATTAGAATGTGGTCTTTTGGGTAGCGTTTATCCTAATTGGGATATGATTTCTTTTGGACCAACTATTCGCTTCCCTCACTCTCCAGATGAGAAAGTAAATATTGAAACGGTAGCTAAGTTCTGGGATTTCTTTGTAGGAACTCTTAAAACTATTCCAGTAAAATAGATTTTATTTGAATTAGTTTCAAATATAAATATACAAACCAGTATTAGGCATAGCCCTAGTGCTGGTTTTTGTGTTTTAAAAAGACTGTTATGTTATTGCCATATTTGCCCAACAGCTAAGAAATTAATAATATTGAGGGTTTTATTTATTAAGCGATTAAATAGGAGTAACATAGTATATCAAATTATTAGAAAGTAAAAAGCTGCTCAAACATTTGTTTGAGCAGCTTTCTTTTTATAAATATTAAGTTCTTTATTTACTTTTTTCTATTTCATCAACATTAACATCTCTGCCTCTATTAGCTTTGCCAATTTTCAATGGGTTTTTAGTAATTCTGCTATGTTCATTACGCTTTTTATGCACATCCACAGCCATCAGAACTGCAGAACGAAATGAATTTGGGCTTGCTAGATTTTTGCTTGCAATATTATAACCTGTGCCATGGTCTGGCGATGTTCTCACTATGCTAAGACCTGCAGTAAAGTTTACTCCATCTTCAAAATTCAGAGATTTAAATGGTAATAATCCTTGGTCGTGATACATTGCAAGAATACCATCAAATTTTGTATAATCATTTGATCCAAAAAATCCATCAGAAGGGAAAGGCCCAAATGCTAATACGCCTTTGTCCTTTGCTTCTTCAATAGCAGGAATAATTATATCTATTTCTTCGCTTCCAAGAAGCCCATTATCACCTGCATGAGGGTTTAACCCTAAAACAGCAATGCGTGGTTTCAATATGCCAAAATCTACTTTTAAACTATTTCTAAAAGTATCAAGTTTACTGAGAATCAACTCTTTTGTAATACTACTTGATACATCTTTTATTGGTATATGGCCAGTAACAACAGCAACAGTCATTGTTTCTCCCGAAAGAATCATCAGCTCTTGGTCTTTGCCAAATTTTTCAGCTAGATATTCAGTATGCCCAGGAAACTTAAAATCATCGCTTTGAATATTGTCCTTATTTATAGGGGCAGTAACCATAACATCTACACCATGCCCAAGATCCTGAGTTATTGCTTCTAAAGACTCATAGGCAAGTAATCCAGCCTCCGGTGTTGAAATTCCCGCATCAATCTTTACTTCTTCATTTACAATATTAAGAATATTTAATTTACCATCAATTGCCTGACTTGCAGTTTTAATATTATTAAAACTGATATTCATATTAGATATAGTATTCTTATAATATGCGGTTATTTTTGATGAGCCATAAATAATTGGTGTGCAAAAATCAAACATTCTTTCATCTTGGAATGTTTTTAGAATGATTTCATAACCAATTCCATTATAGTCGCCATGACTTATTCCTACTCTAACTTTCTTTTTTACTTCTTCTTCCATCTTTTTTAGTTTTTTATGATTTAAGAGTTGCTATTTTTTATTTTGCTACCTCTTTAATAAAGTCAAATAATAATCTTGTGCCTACGCCAGAACCTCCTTTTGTGCGATAGCTATCCTTAGCACTAAGCATTGCTGGACCAGCAATATCAAGGTGAACCCACGGGTAATCAACAAAATTTTGCAGAAACTTGCCTGCCGTAATAGCACCACCTTCAGCACCACCAAGATTTTGAATATCTGCAACGTCAGTTTTTATTAGCTCATCATATTCGTCCCACATTGGAAACTCTACCAAGCGTTCATAAACATTTTCCGAACTATTATTTAATTGCTTAATATCAGCCTCTTCATTGCGCATGGCTACAATACCATATTTACCAATGGCTCGTGCTGCCGCTCCTGTAAGAGTAGCCAAATCAATTACCATTTCTGGATTATACTTTTGAGCATAGCTAAGAGCATCAGCAAGTATTAAGCGGCCTTCCGCATCAGTATTTAATACTTCTACAGATTTGCCATTATGCATTATTATTATATCGCCAGGAGTATATGCGTCTTGTCCTGGTCGGTTATCTGTAGCCGGAATTAATGTAATAATATGAATAGGTAATTTTGCTTTGGCAATAGCGAATATAGCTGTAGATGCAGCAGCTGCACCTCCCATATCCATATGCATATTAGTCATAAAATCACCAGTTTTTATATTAACGCCACCAGTATCATAAACAACTCCTTTGCCTACAAAGACGTATGGTTTTGAATTTATGGCGTTCTCAGGTTTCCACTCCATAATAGAAAAACTAGGAGGGATGTTGCTTCCTTTGTTTACCGCTAAAAGTCCACCCATTCTAAGGCTCTCTATTTTCTTTTTATTAAGAACAACAAGATCAAAACCAGCATCCTCGCTCATAAGCTTAAATTGCTCAGTAATAGTTTGAGCATCTAATGCCATTTGTGGTTCGTTTAATAAATTACGACTCCAAAATGTAGCTTCATTACTAATATTCATAAGCTCTATTTCTCTTTCTGTAAATTCTTTTACATATATTTTAGAAAGCTCAATATTGCTTTTATCTTTCTTGCTTTTATATTTATCAAATTTATATGAAGATAGAATTATTCCTTCAGCATATAGTAATGAACGATTATTATTATTAAGGTCAATAAGTAAAACGTTTTCTATATTTAATGCAGAGAACTGACTTTGAATTATAGCTCCAGCTTTTCTGTATTCTTCGTCAATAATATGTTTAACAGCTTTTTTGTCAATAATATGCACCCATATTTGTTGTGTGTATCTATTAAAGTGAAATAACTTATTACCTTCCTTATAATTATCTAATATATATTTAAGTTCTTCTTTTTTAAGATTATTTTCAGAAAGACTCTCGATATTATCAGATAATAATACATAACTACCATTATAGTCTTGCGATGAGAGTAACTCTATTCTTGTTTTTATAATTGTATTCATTGTGAAAAAAATTAATGTACATTTGAATCCGTAAAATTAGTGAATTACATTGAGTTTTCAATATAATATTTGAAGAATATTGCTCGTGTTTATTACGATGATATTCAGATTAATAAATGATTTTAATGAAATTAGAAGATATAAAACAAAAAGCACTTGATGGTGGCTTTTTAAGTAAAGAAGAAGGCCTATTACTTAGTAAAAAGGTTGGTGTTACTGAGTTAATGGCTATGGCTAATAGTATAAGAATGAAACTGCATCCACAGAAAAAGGTGGGTTGGATAATTGACAGAAATGTAAATTATACTAATGTATGTAATAGCGGATGTCATTTCTGTAATTTCTATGTTGGAAAGAATTCTAAAAAGGCATATATAACCACTAGTGAGTCTTATGATGATAAAATAGAGGTGTTGTATAAACTTGGAGGACGACAACTATTACTTCAAGGAGGTTTACACCCCGATTTAGGAATTGATTTTTATATTGATTTATTTTCAAATTTAAAGAAAAAATATCCTGATGTGAAGCTTCATGCTTTGGGTCCTCCAGAGATTGTACATATTTCTAAATTAGAAGGTATTAGTTTTAAAGAGACATTGGAGCGCCTAACTGATGCCGGTATGGATAGTTTGCCTGGTGCAGGAGCGGAAATCCTTGTTGATAGAGTTAGAAAAGAAATTTCGAAAAATAAATGTACTTCTAATGAGTGGTTTGATGTAATGCGTGAGGCTCATAAACTTGGAATTACAAGCTCGGTAACAATGATGCTTGGTCATGTGGAGACAGAAGAAGAGCGCTTTGAACATCTAATAAGAACTAGAGATGTGCAAGCTGAGAAACCTGAAGGAGCAGTAGGCTTTCTGTCGTTTATCCCATGGCCATTTATGAGCGACGGTACTGTTCTTAAGAAACGCTCGAAGATAGATTTTGGAGTTTCGGCTACTGAGTATATTAAGTTTATAGCTTTGAGTAGAATTATGCTTCCAAATATTAAAAATATTCAAGCAAGTTGGCTCACTGTTGGTAAAGAAGTAGGGCAGCTGTGCTTAAATGGTGGTGCTAACGATTTTGGCTCCATTATGATTGAAGAGAATGTGGTTTCAGTGGCAGGAGCAGATCATAAATTTGATGCTAATGGAATTCAACAAGCAATTATAGAAGCTGGTTTTGAGCCATTTCAGCGCAATCAAGAGTTTGAAGAAGTTACTTATTGGAAGGATGCTAGAGGCTACCCTCCGACTACGCTCAGGGTGAAAAGTTGAAAGGCTAAATGTTAAAGACTAAGGCTGAAAGGATATAACTAATGCTATACCTGTCTTATATGCTTGGTTTATTGAAAAAAATTGTTTTAAATAATGAAGATAGAATGCGCAAGATAACAGCAGATTATATTTATCCTGTAAATATGGTTCCCATAAAGAATGGTGTAGTTCATATTTCTGACTCTGGTGAAATTTTATATGTTGGAGATTCATTAGAAGGTGATGAAGAGTATTATAAAGGTATTATTTGTCCAGGATTTGTAAATGTACATTGTCATACCGAGCTTTCATTTGCAAAAAATAAAATCGAGCAGGGTGGAGGCATTGATAGTTTTATTGGCAGCTTAGAAAAAATCAAACGCAATACATCCGATATTATAAAGAACGACGCTGTGGCTAATGCCTTATTAGAAATGTCGAGAAATGGAATTGTGGCTGTTGGTGATATTATGAATACTGATTTGTCGTTGGAGGCTAAGAGTAATTCTGGTATTAAGTTTTATAATTTTATAGAAATATTTGGTTCACAAGATTCTGCTGCTGATAAGGCTTGGCAAAATGGCATTAGTTTATTTGATAAAGCTACTGTTCCCAAAAACATAATCCCTCATGCTCCTTATTCATTATCCTTGACTTTATTTGAAAAGATAAAAGATTTTCAATCAACGGAGTCCACAATAAGTATTCATCATAAGGAAAGTGAAGGCGAAGGCGAATATTTTGAAAAGGCTTCGGGAGCTATGGCTGATAGGTTTAAGAGTTGGGGAATGAAAATTCCGCCACATATTCCCAGTGGTAAATCACCCATAGAATCAATTGGTAACTATCTGCAAAACAATGATAAAGTGCTTTTAATTCATAATACTTTTATCAATGAAAAAGAAGTAGACTTTGCTAAGGAGAATTTTAAGGAGACCTATTATGGATTATGTCCCAATGCTAATTTGTATATTGAAAATAAGCTACCACCAGTAGATTTATTAAAGGAAATGGATGTAAATATTTGTATTGGAACGGATAGTTTGGCATCAAATAATAGATTAAGTATAATAGACGAACTCAGAGTTTTGAAATCTAATTTTGATATTAGTAATGATGATTTAATTCGTTGGGCAACTATTAACGGAGCTAAGGCTTTGGGCTTTGATTTGCTGCTAGGCAGTATTGAAGTAGGGAAGAAGCCTGGTCTGGTTCTATTGGATAAGGAGTTGAATTTAATTGAGGTTATAGTGTAAGCCTAAGTGGATTCGGGGGATTGAAGAATGAAGATTAACGATATTCAATTG
>QMPB01000300.1 GCA_003648395.1 Bacteroidota bacterium | reverse complement strand
GATTATTATAATAAGGAGTAATATATTCTTCATCTATTTTCAGTATTTTATTTATTATTAGTTATTAATTTTCCTTGCCACGAATCTCTAATCTGAAATTCTCTTTCAATTTTATTTAGAATTTGATCATTTCTAATATTTCCCCATGTGGGGCCAGCAAGAAAACGTGGAGGCACTTCGCCAGCAAATCTCTCAATTACAAAATTAGGATTAAGTTTCTCGGTAAAATCTACAATAAAGTTTACATATTCATCAAGAGTAAAGAAATCATAATTCTGAGGATTTATTTTATAATCCTTTGCCATAGCAGTATTAGTAATTATTTGTAGCTGATGAAATTTTATGGTATTAAGAGGTAATTCATTAAGTATTTCAGCCTCTGCCATCATCATTTCAATGCTTTCGCCAGGCAGACCAAACATCATATGTCCGCCAACATTAATTCCATAATCATGGGTCAGCTGAATGGCTTTGCTTACATTCTCAAAATCATGCCCACGGTTCATCATCTCTAGGCTTTTATCGTAGCAGGATTCAATACCATATTCAATAATTACATATTTACTTTTCGATAATTCAGCAAAATACTCAAGCTTTTCTTCATCAATAACATCGGAGCGAGTACCTATTACAAGTCCAACCACTCCCGGTACATCCAATGCCTTCGAATATATTTGCTTAAGCTCCTCAAGGGGTTTATAGGTATTTGAATATGCCTGAAAATAAGCTAAATATTTACCAGCTCTTCTATATCTGTTCGAATGGAATTCCATTCCTTCTAAAAGTTGCTGGTCAACAGGTTTCTCGGGACTACAATATGAAGGATTGAAAGATTCGTTATTGCAATAAGTACAGCCGCCACGCGCTACGGTTCCATCTCTATTGGGACATGTAAATCCAGCATCGATACTTAATTTCTGCACTCTTTCTCCAAAATGCTTCTTAAAATATTGTGCATAAGCATTGAAACGTCTTTGGTGACCCCAGATATATTGATTTTCGCTATCCATTATTCCGTCTTATTTTTTTTGAACTTAAATCTATAACCAATACCCGCTTCAATAAAATCTGCTTTGAATCCATTTTCTGTTTTGAGCGTTAGATTGGCAATAAAATGCTCAGAAATATAATATCTTAGTCCTACTCTTGCATACACCCAACCTTTGCCAGGAGTGCCTTTCCATAGATATGTACCTAAGTGAGAAACAAATGCAAATTTAGAGAAATATAACTCATGTGATGCATGAATTGCTATAAACGAGTATTTGTCGAAACTTTGGGCTTCAGTATAGTCAGCAACATATGTACCATCGTAAATATATTCTATGCCGCCTCCATATTTTGCAATATGATGGTATCGCCTATAGTAATCTATAACAATACTTGTCATTAAATAATTAGGAGGCTTGCCATAATTTGCCAATGTAGATTTCCCTCCAATGGAATAAACAAAGGTCATTTCGTTATATTTTTCTATTTTAGGAACGGGTTTGCTAATTTTCTCCGCTGGAGTATATGTTTCTTCATTTATTGAATTGAAAAAATATGTTAGGCCTAAATGTCCTGAGTACATATTTAATCCTTTATTGGGAGTTTTTAATGTTCCATTGGAGAAATGTTGGAATTCTGCACCTGCATCTATTGTAAATCTATCATTTAAACTATATGCTGCTTTAGCTCCAATTGTGAAATATGCATTTATATCCGAACCTATAATATCATTCTTTGGGTTAGTTATTGGGTCATATTCATTAAATCCAAAGCCTATTCCAAAGCTAGCATCATTGTATAGAGTAAAACTATTATTGGTATATAAAGGTACAGAAACAAAAGTATAAATACCCCAAGGATTTCCAAGAATTTCATTATTTAGGTTTGCATGAAATATCCCAACGCCATATTGTTGAAATCCTAAAAACTGATCTTTAGAGCGTTCACCATTAGCCTGAACACCTATGCGAATATCCGCAGCAATAAAGTTAGAGTTTAATTGATCAGGAGATAAACTATCCGAATAAGCTATTGGCTTTCCATAAAACCCTCTTGACTGCACGAAAAAGTGTTGGCGTTTCTCGTTTTGAGCGATTAAAGAAAGCCCAGAAAGCATTATAAATAGTAGCAATATCGTCTTAATCATAAGATATTTATTTTGCACAAAAATATAGTTTTTATTGTATTGAAAAATGTAATTATTATTTTGGTTTTATTGAGGAAATATGTCCCTAGCAAGGAATTCTATTTATATTCAAATCTGTTATCTATTTAGCGATATTTTTTTAATAAAAAGTACATTATATATCGGAGTTTTTAATACTTTTGTAATCTCTATTTATTGTATCAAAATCAATTTTTTAAATATATATTTTATGAAAATCGCCCCAGTATCTATATTCTCAGGAAATTCGAATACAAAATTAGCAGAAGCAATAGCTAAAATATATGGAATGGAATTAGGAAAAGTAACCTTATCTAGATTTAGTGACGGTGAATTTCAACCAGCCTTTGGCGAAACCATAAGAGGACATGATGTATTTATTGTGCAGAGCACAAATCCTCCAACTGATAATATTATGGAATTGCTTATGATGATCGATGCGGCTCGTAGAGCTTCAGCACGAAAAGTTGTTGTATTAATGCCATATTTTGGCTTTGCTCGTCAGGATAGAAAAGATAGGCCTCGTGTGCCAATAGGAGCAAAACTTATTGCAAACCTGCTTACTGCTGCTGGTGTTGATAGAGTTGTTTCTATGGACTTGCATGCCGATCAAATTCAAGGTTTCTTTGATGTGCCTTTTGACCATATGTATGCCTCTTCAATATTTGTTCCTTATCTTCAGAGCTTAAATTTGAAGAACATTGTAATGGCATCTCCTGATGCTGGTGGAGCAAAACGTGCTGCTGCTTATGCTAAATTTTTGAAAACAGATCTTGTGATTTGTTTTAAGCAAAGAGGTGGAGCCAATAAAATTGAAAGTATGCGAGTAATTGGTGATGTTAAAGGTAAGGATGTAATTCTTGTTGATGATATTATTGATACTGCTGGTACTATTGCCAAAGCTTCAGACCTTATGATGGAAGAAGGAGCAAATTCTGTTCGTGCTATAGCTACTCATGCTGTACTTTCAGGAAATGCATATGAGAATATTGCGAATTCATCACTTGATGAACTTATTCTTACCGATACAATAGCTAGAGATATCACTAAAGACTGTAAGAAAATGAATTTCCTTTCTACAGCACATCTTTTTGCTGATGTTATTAAACGTATTTCTGAAAATCAATCGATTACTGAACATTTTGAGTTTACTACAATTCTGTAAGTAGAAATCGAATAAATAAAAAAATCCCCAATATGATGTTTTCGTATTGGGGATTTTTGCAAATTTAGGAGTTATTCATTCACTATCCACAGAATTCTATTTGTAGGCAGCTCATCTTTATTCATAATATGAGCACGGTATTCTCCATCAACAAACATTTGGGCTTGATCGCTATAATGTGGGCTCATAATATTTCCTGATTGACCAGTAGGAATAATTCCAATACCATTTTGGGGCTCTGCAAAATCTACAAAACATCTTAGTGCCGGGCCTGAAGTTACTTTTATACTCTTATTATTACCATAAGTAAAACCTTCTTTATCCACCACTTCATTACTTCCTGTTTTTGGAAAAGGCCCTACATTAAATACTTTATCAAATGGTTTTTTGCGGCCAATAGCATGTACATGTTCTAGTTGATGTACTCTTCCCCAATTCCAAGATGCAACATTGCTTCCCAATTGAGAATTTAATGATTTTATAGCTTTGTTTATTGCTTTATTGAATATTTCATTTCTATTTTCTGCAAACCAAACTGAATTTTTATCAGAAATTAATCTTTCAATATTTGCTTTAAAAGCATAGGTATGTAATAGTTCTGAGAAACGTTTTTCGCCTATTTGAGGGATAAAAGTTCCTGCCAATACTTCATAAAGTACCCTTGTAAATATGGTTGCGCCAACGGATTCTACATAATAATTTCCATCCCATGATCGCAGGGCTTTCAATTCATCGCTATCTAAAATAGATTGATCAGCTTCGTCAAGAATGATATTTACAAGTCTTAAATCTCGTTCCGAGAAAACATCCAATTGCACTGCTTTTAACTCTTCTATATTCCATTTATCTTTCGATGTCAGTAATTTTTCAATTCTCTGTGCTCTATACCCAGGAGAATAATACCCTGGCACATATAAAGAATCGTACATTCCTGGCGAATTATTTGCCGATATTATATATCCTCTTTTAGGGTTAATAAGTTTAGGATTTTTATCAAAAGAATAAAACTCATGAGCTAATGTGTCTGTAGCTCCATCCATATACTTTTTACTACTAAGCCCAGTAGTGCGTTTAGGAATAAGCCCTGTAGCCCACCAAGCTATATTATCGTCTATATCGGCATACATAATATTCAAACCTAGAATATCTATCATAGGCAGGCCTTTAGCAAATTCAGTAATATTACGAGCATTATTCATAATAAATGTAGCTTGTACTGCATCAGATTTTATATGATATAACGGCCACCAAAGTGATACCTCTTTGCCCTCTTTCTGAAGGGTTTGATTAAAGGCGTCTGTTAGTATAGGCCCTCTTTCGCTTATCTTTACATTATAAACCACATCGGTAGAATCTTTCACTTTAATAATATGCTCAATTATGGTATAATCCTTCCATTCGTTAGCTTGTAAATATTGATTGCTATTCTCAGGATTAGTAGTTTCGTAGTATAAGTCCATATTATCTATTGGGAAAATTGTAATTCCCCAAGCTAAGTTAGGGTTATGTCCTATAATAGCAAATGGCATTCCTGCAAGGTAATAACCATAAAAATCAAACCCTGGATACTCCATATACGCTTCAAACCAAACTGAAGGTTGCGAATATCCAATATGAGTATCATTTGCAAATATAGCTTTGCCGCTTTTTGACCTTTCCTTGGACAGCAACCACGAGTTTGATCCTTCCCAATATGGGAAAGGTAAATCGTAAGGGAAAGCGTTAAATTCAGAAATAATATTATTTGCAATAATTTCTTTTACCGCATGAGGGTGGTAATTAATATCTCCAGCGGCAGTGTCTGCTTCAAAAAGTATAGAATAGTCATTTCCTAAAGTTTCGTGAATATATTGCATAACAGGCTCGCTAGTGATTCCTGTGGTAAAACCTAAAGCCATATAACCAAGTGTAGTATAAATATCTTCAAAAACAAAGTGCTCTGGTTTAAATCCCAGCATTGTAAATTCTATTGGTAGATTTCCATTATCAATAAAAGAATTTATTCCTTTTTGATATGCGTTGGCGTAGCTTATCATTTCTTTATCGCCAGACTCCAAAGTAGCCTTTGTATTTTTGGCAGCAAATTCATTAAAGCCAAGCGTTATCATTCGCTTATCAATCTCTATTAATTTTGGACCAAGTATCTCAGCCAATTTACCTCTTGATAATCGTCTTAGCATTACCATTTGAAATAAACGCTCTTGTGCTTGAGCAAAGCCCAATGCAAAATAAGCATCGGTGCCACTTTTAGCATATATATGAGGTATTCCATACTTATCGTAGATTACTTCGGTGCTGTCTTTTACAGAATTATTTATTATAGTTCCTGAATATTGAGGAGCAGTATTGCTTAGATATAAGTATATTAATGCTAAAACAAATATTATTAGCATTGCAATAAGTAGAAATATTTTTTTCATGATTATGGGTTTTGTTTATTGTATCAAAATATATTTACAAATATATTAAATTTAATGGATTGAAACTACTTTAATATATAAACTTCAGTTTGTACAGGTGTAACGGTCATTCTTGGCCGTTACTTCAGAAAAAATATAAATATAAAAATGAATAAAAAAAAAGAGGCGACCAATTGGTCGCCTCTTCAATGGATATAATCCATAATTTGTTATTCAAACAACCTAATTAGGTAACAAATAAGAATTAAAATGTCTCTAGGAAAAATGATTACTTTTACTGTTATAAATTATTAGTTAAAAACAACAATAAATCACAAAAATATAGCCATGAGAAATTTTATATTTATAATTTTAGTATTTGTATTATCAGTTAGCTATGCGCAAGAGGAAAAGATTGATCGTCTGTTTCGTTTTCCT
>QMPB01000299.1 GCA_003648395.1 Bacteroidota bacterium | reverse complement strand
TAACCCTGGTTTTATTCTTAAAAACGGGGCAGTATCTGAAGTGGATATAAGTATTGGCACAGAAATAAAGGTCAAGAGCTTTGAATGTAGAACTTATAATCTTAATTTGTTTTATGTAGATACAAGCGATATTTTTGCTATTTCTGGCGATTCAATATTTTTGAAATATGCCAACGATTCTCTGCTAGGTGAAAATATAGGTATTGAATTTCGAGATGGTGATTTAGACAAATTCAGGATGGGTATTAATAAAGATTTTAAAATGAAAGCCCTTGAAATTTTTCCTAAATCTCTAACTTTTGAGTATAATCGTGGCGATTCTCAATTTGAATTATACGATAGTGTATTAATTGTGATTGATTCAAACGAACTCGATTGTGATTTTGGGAATCAAGCAAATCCGGGAATTATTTTTCAGAATGGTGATTTAAAAGCAATAAATATTGATGTGCATAGCGATCTGAAAATTGGTGGAATGGAGTTTATTATTAAAGATGCAGGAATACAGTGGCCAATGGTTTTAAATCATTATTCTACCAGTTACGATAGTAATAATAAACTTATAACAACATCATATACATCCACTCACGATACTTTAGCCCTTTATGGAGAGTTTGAAGTGAAAGAACTGTGGAAAGCAGATATTAAAATAGGAACAGCGGTTCAGCCAGGGATAGAAATCTATAAAAACTCCAATGGAAAGTCGAAATTTAAGATTGATAATTTGGAGCTAAAGCTTGAGGAAGTTAATCTGGAGGTTATGACTCTTGAAAAACTTATTATAGATTATAGTAATACTAATATAGAAGTTACTTGCAATGCAATAATAGGTAATTCCTTTGAAGCAGAGGGAATGATAGATTTAGCTAAATCTAATGGTAAATTAGAAGTCGATAGTTTTATGCTTGGTTTTGATATATTGCCACCAAAAGAGGGAATTCCCATTGGCGATATTGGTGTTTTCTTGCAAGGTGCAGATGCGGGCTACGATTTTGTTGATAATAAATTTAGTGGAGGTTTTAAGCTAAGTGATGGAGTTCCATACGAGCATGGGGCGTCCAAAGGTTTTATGATGTATTTTGATGGAGAAAGCACAATTACTAAAGATTATTTTGATGCTAATTTAGACTTAGATATTGGTGCTTATCGTCATAATAATGCTTGGCATAGCGATATTGGGAAAGCTACTATTGATACAAAACTTAATTGGAAAAAAGACAGCTATACATTAGATGGTACATTTGTTATACCTACTGATTATGGAGTAAAGATAGATGCAATAATAAAGCTTAAGAGAAATGCAAAAGTATTCTATGGTGATGTGGGAATACGAATTCCTAAGGATATACCAATTATTGGAGGAAAAAAATTAGGAAATGTAGGAGGGGCTTTAATAATGTATAAGAATCATAAAAACTCAAGTTTTGCAGCAGGTTGGACTCATTTTAAGTTTGGTTGTGTGCATTGTCGCCATTGGTGGTGCGATGGCAATTGGACTCATTGCCTAATTAATGCCACTGCTGGTATTGAGTATAAATTTCATAATCAGCATTTTTATAAAATTGGTTCAAGTGGAATCAAACATATAAAGAAAGATGTAAAAAATGCAAAAAGTCAGAACAAGAGTATTTTTGCATTTGAAGTAGAGATTAATGACGATGCATTTGGAGATATTCTACACAGCAAGATTATCTTATCGGATTCCATGCCAATAAATCAACTAGATATTGCTATACTTGGTCCAAATGGATTATATAAACCAACGATTAATCTATTTGATAGCTTGCAGGGCTTCTATGTTTATGATCAAAGCAATACATCAATCATTACTGATGAGGTATATTTACTAATTACCGAAACTGTAAATACAAGTGCTTATTTCAACTCATTTAAGAATGCAACTAATGCAAAACCTAAAATTGTTGAACTGCAAAGAGGAACCTATGAGATTATTTTAAGAATGCCTTTTGGAGATAGTGTGAGTATTGAAACTGAAATTAATCATTCAAATTCACTTATTGATTTGGAGGTTTCTTATACAGGATTAAATAATGTTGTAGAACTAAAAACATATTCATGGATACCACAGGTAAAGGTTGAACATGCTTATGATTCAGTTTCTAATACTGTATCTATGATAACGCATGACTTAAGCAATATGCAACATTCTTATAATGCAGCAGAAATAATGATTTATGTAGATGATGATACATTAAACTACGATGGTGAATTAATAGATACTATTGGTAGCTTGCTTAGTAATAACAATAATGGAATAAAAATACATAATACTTCTTGGTCAGCTTACGGCAATAAACCAGGCGATAAGTATTATTTCTATGCAGTGCTCCGCGATAGTATTAGCATTCCGCATTATACTGAATACTCTAGTGGTATTATTGTAAATCCAAATATTACAGGAACTTTTGTAAATGTAGATACTGCAATGAAAGGCGTAAGTGATAATCTTGTCTTCTTGGATTTGAATAGAAATGGGAAGTTGGATTTAAACCGAATAATTCCTTATAATGATTCTATAAGTGCTAATGATTCAAATGCATTTAAATTAGATTATGCAGAGCCTAGTTGTTATACCGATTCTATGGGTAATTTTTATTTTGATGTACATCGCCATCACGATGCTTTATTAGATACAGGTTTATATCGTATAGAGTTTTATATGCCATCAGATTATAAAGTGGATTCTACTTCTTTATTTAAAAGAGGAGATCTAATACATTATACAGGAGTACCCAATACCGTAAATGTAAGAATTAAGGAGGAAGATTAGGTATTTAATTATTCTAAATAAGTAATAAAAATATGTAATAATTATGAAAAACAAGATAATATTTTTCAGTATAGTTTTAGCTCTAATCATAGGTTTGTCAGCAAGAGGGCAGGGTTATACACTTAGTAATTTATCCATTGGGCATCAAAATCATTTCGGATGGGATATTTCAGGTTCTGGAAATTATTGCTGCGTGTCCGATCCTCGCGATAGTATTGATGACTATGGTAATGGGAGTGTTTATATTTATGAAAAGAACGGAGCTAATTGGGATTTTGTTCAGAATATAAGTGCGGTGAATAAAAAGCCATACCAACTTTTTGGCTATAAGCTTAGTATGGATGGCGATTATTTAGCAGTTAGCGAACTAGGAAATGATACTAAGGGTTTTATGGCGGGTGCTGTTTCCATATACACTCAGCAGGGTAGTAGTTGGATCCATTCTCAGGATATTTATGCCGACTCAAGTCAAAAGAATATGAATTTTGGGGCCTCCATTCAGTTATTAGGAGATTATCTTTATGTAGGTGCTCCGAACTTAGATTCGGGTTGTGTTTTTGTTTACAAAAAGCAAGCTGGGCAGTATGTTTTATCTCAGAAAATCCATTCTCCTTTTGATGTAGATTTTGAATTTGGCAAAAGTATTTGCTTAAATTCTGATTTCTTGTTTATAGGAGCACCAGCAACTAGCAATTCACAAATTAATGGAGGAGTTTTTGTTTATAAAAATCAAAACCAGACTTGGCAATTAGACACTTTCTTTAGGGAGAATGTGAGTAATGCTAGTTCCAACTTTGGAGTAAGTATTGCAGTCGAAAATAATACTTTAGTAATAGGAGCACCTCATACTACTGTAAATGCATCTAGCGAAGATTATTTTTTTGCTGGAGCGGCATATATTGCTACTTATAATAATACTTGGCAGTTAAATCCTAATCCTATAATTTCTTCTAATGTTGGAGGCCACGATTTGTTCGGGTCTAAGGTTGCTATAAAAGATAGTATTGTTTTTATTACATCTCCTCGCCATGACGAAAATCTAAAAGATGATGGTAATATTGAAATGCTAACTTATGAGAATGGTCAATGGGGAAAAGACACAACTTATTTTGCCCCTCAATCAAGTATTTATTTTGGGAATAATATTTTTGTTTTTAATGATAATCTGATGGTTAGTACTGGCGGCGAAAAGTCCATTAAAAACAAAGGTTTGATATATATATATAATATTGATAAGCTGATTAGCGATATGGATAATCCTATATCTCATGATAATAATATCAGTATATTTCCTAATCCTGCCAATGATTTCTTTAAAATTGAAAATACTTATAATACCTCATTTAATTACAGCATTTATTCAATTCAGGGGAAACTTATATTAAGCAATAATAGTAAGAATAATGAGCATATAGATATATCGTATTTGGCGAATGGAGTATATATTATCAGTATTCAGAATAATAAACATACACATATTGAACGCTTAGTTATAAGCCATTAAATATTAAAAGGATGATTTGTTAAGAGGATTTTGGTTCTCTTTAGTAGAAGTAGATCAATACACGCCTTATATTAGGAATAATTCAATGCCTCGATAAGTGGAGTAGCCAAACCCACGTCGTTATTAAAATCAGCTTGAATAATTAATGCCTTTTCTAGCTTACTTAAATTCCTAAGTTCAATTAGTAAATGGAAATTTAGAATAACTATGTAAATATCCCAATATCCCAATATGTTGGTATTTGCAGCAAGTATTAATAATTTATTTTTGCATCATCATAATTTTTTTATTGAAATTAAAAATAATATAAAATGAAGAAAATATTAATTGCAAGCAATGTAGTACTTTTGGCAACTACCTTAATTTTAGCATATGTGTTATTATTTACAGGGACAGAATTAGTGAAACTACCAAATGATACACGAACAACTGTTAAGTATGCGCCTGATTTACGCGAATTAGTGATGAGCGAAATGCGTGATTATTTGGTAATTATGGCTGAGATTCAGCAAGGAATTGCAGAGAATAATCCTGAGAAAATTTATGAGGCTGCATCTCGTCAAGGGCAAGCATCTATTGATGAAACGCCAGCTCGTTTATTGAAATTATCTCCATTAGCATGTAAGCAAATGGGGTTTCAAGGGCATCATTTATTTCAGGCGATTGCCGATAGTGCCAAAACTAATTATAATCCTCAAACAACTGTTAAGCAAATGGCTGCTTTGACTAATAACTGCGTAGCCTGCCATGCAACTTATAAAGTGGTTGTGGAATAAAATGGGATCAACACAAAAACTAGGGGGAGTTTAGGGATTGTTTTTTAATATTGCATCTTAAACAAAAATTAAATTTAGGATGCAAACTGACTACAAAATCGTCACCGTATTTTAGGGCTAGACAACTTAACCAAAAAAAAGCACTACTCGAGCCGAGTAGTGCTTTTATAAATTGTACACCTAACAGGAAAAGAATCGAACCCTACCTTGCCGGCAGGCGGGTTTTTGATTGAGGATTTGTTGATTATTAAAAAATGGAGGAATAAATAATTTAGTAATTTTGAAACCAAAATCATATTACCTTTACTTTTTAATAATAAATCATGACAGAATCAAATCGAATAGAGTATAAGCTTCAATTAACAGATAATTTAGAGAAAGAAGTTATTGCTTTTATTAATTCAAAGGGAGGTGGCATTATCTATATTGGTGTTGACGATAAAGGTTCAACAATTGGTATTGAAGATTCTGATGCTCTTCAGTTGAAAATAAAAGACAGATTAAAGCATAATATTAAACCTTCATGTTTAGGTCTATTTGAAGTGATTAATGAGGTTCATGACGGAAAGGATATTATTAAAATAATTATTGCAAGCGGCTCGGAGAAACCTTATTATTTGAGAAAGCAAGGCATGACAGAGCGAGGATGCTTTTTGCGCATAGGATCAGCAGCAGAGCCAATGACTATTTCAATGATTGAAGATCTATTCTCAAAACGAACTAGAAATTCCATTGGTAAGATTGTATCAAATCGTCAAGATTTGACTTTTGAACAATTGAAGATATACTACGAGGCCAAAAACTTAAAACTGAATGATAATTTCGTCAATAATCTAGAATTGCTAGCATTGGATGGGGCATTTAATTATGTAGCATATTTAATGGCAGATGAAAATAGCAACTCAATCAAGGTTGCTAAGTATTCAAGCATGAACCGTGTGGATTTACTAGAAACAAAAGAATATGGTTATTGTTCTTTAATTAAAGCAACAAAATCAGTTTTGAATAAATTTGAAATTGAAAATAGAGTTACAAGCAAAATAACTTCAAAAGAACGTATTAATACTAGTCTTTGGGACGAGATAGCT
>QMPB01000298.1 GCA_003648395.1 Bacteroidota bacterium | reverse complement strand
AACAGTATCGCTTAATGCCATTATACGAACTCCCCTTTGGTAGAGAATATCTACCCAACGATGAACAATATCGGAACTCCACCTATCACCATAAGGATTTCCAAATGCCATTGAGATATACAGAACCAGTTCTTTTCCTGTCTTGGCACAAAGTTCCAAAAGCTGATTGATAATAATATAAGCTTTCCATACACTTGCATTAATATTTAATTCTGAGAAAGTACGAGAAATAGAAAATGGAAAGCCTAGATAATGAATTTCATCAAATTTGGCAGCAGCTTCTGCTCCCCTCATATTTGCCACTATAGCAAGTAGTTTTGTAGTAGTATTTTCCAAATCTAGACTAGCTAAAACCTCCGCTGTATCACGCATTTGAGGAACTGCCTTAGGAGAAACAAAACTTCCAAAATCAAGAGTATCGAAACCAACTTTGAGCAATGAATTAAGAAATTCTATCTTCTTATCAGTAGAAATAAATTTTTTGACTCCCTGCATTGCATCACGAGGTGACTCTATTATCTTTATCATTTTGATATTTTTTGCTTTTTTAAATATTATTTTTATTATCTTCTATGTTCACAATGAGCCTTATACACAAATTTTTCGTTTCTGTATTCTGTGGATAATACTACTATTTAAAATTAGTTTAATCTGCAAAAATTTGCGGACTTCAATCTTATTGAGCACAAGTTACGAAATTTATGAAGTGAAATCAAGGTTAAATTAAATAATAATGTTAATTTGTTTATTCATCGAAAATTAAAAGACTAATTATAATTCATATCTATTTTTGTTCTATCTTAGATGAATTCAATAAACTAAATAATTAGATTTTATTGTAAAAAACCTAATTATTCATATTGATATATAGCTATATATTTGTACCTAATAACTAGAGACAAATTGTATTTTTTATTAGATTTTTTTAAATGAATATACTTTTAATATCACCCTGTCCTCCTGATAATCAACGACATGATTCTATGTCTATACCACAATTAACTTTATCATTAATTGCTGGAATGACACCTCCAGAGCATGATGTTAAAATTATTGAGGAAGTATTTAACGAAGAAATAGACTTTGATCAGGAGGTTGATGTTGTTGGGATTTCTATAATGACTCAGACTTCCATTCGTGGCTATGAAATAGCCAATGAGTTTAAAAAAAGAGGAAAGACCGTAATTTTTGGAGGTATTCATGCTACTGTTTTGCCAAAAGAAGCCATAATGTTTGGTGATGCAGTGGTGATTGGAGAGGCTGAGAATGGTCTTTGGGAGCAAGTATTGAATGATGTTAAGAATAATACTCTAAAGCAATTCTATAAGCTAGAAAAATATCCTGAGCTTGATAGGTACATTACTCCAAGAAGAGATTTAGTTAGAAAACAAGCTGGTAAATTTAAGATTGCACCCATAGAAACAGGAAGAGGATGCCCATATAATTGTGACTTTTGCACAGTCCCAAAGTCTTTTGGCTCCAAGCAGCGGCATAAAAATATTGACTGTATAATAAAAGATATTGAAACTATTGAGGAAGAATTTCTGTTCTTTTTAGATGATAATATTACTATTAATAAAAAGTTTGCAAGAGAAATGTTTGAACGAATGATTCCCCTTAAAAAAGGTTGGGTTGGTCAAGCATCTATCAATATTGTAAACGATAAAGAATTGATGAAGCTTGCAAGAAAATCGGGTTGTAAAGGATTGTTGATTGGCTTTGAATCGATGACAGATACTGGTTTGAATAAATACAGAAAAACATTTGCCAGTTTTGACCGTAATGTTGAAGCGATAAAAACCTTACAAGATAATGGTATTATGACAATGTCATCTTTGGTTTTTGGGCTAGATGATGATACTACTCAGGTATTTGATACTGCAAATGAATTTCTTCAGAAGTCTAAGTCAGCTTTTCTACAAGCCTGTGCTTTAACCCCGTATCCTGGTACAGAAGTGTTTGATAGAATGAAACAAGAGAATAGAATTCTCACTGATGATTGGAGACAATTTGATGCAAAGAAAGTTATAATTGAACCTAAGAATATGACTGTTGATGAATTACAAGCGGGATATACAGGAATAAAGGATCAGACTTATAGCTTTGGCTCAATAATGAAAAGATCGCTTCCTAATATTTTCTCTGGAGTAACTGAAGCTGCTTTATATTTCTCTTTAAATATGGGAGCACGCAAATGGCATAATAGTGGTTTAACTACAAAACCTTTTAGGAATGCACCTGATATGCCCATTGATTTTGATGTTACTAAGTATGTAAAGCCTTTTAAGAGTTAGAGTCTTATTTATTCTTTTCTATAGATTTTAAGACAAACCTAATATCAGAATAAGAGATATCTTCTCCTAATTCATGTTTGGCATCACTTAGGGTAGTTTCTGTATTCTTTTTGTAATAGTCAATTATCTTGTCAATGGCATCCTGTTTTACAAACTCATCTACATCCAAATCTCCACTAGCAACATAGCGAGCAAGATGAGATTCTATGGTAGTATTTACAAAACCTAATTCTTTTGCTATCTCAGAAATTTCTTTTCCTTCAAGATATAGTTTATAGCTTTTTTCGTGGTTTGGCGTCTTCTTTTCTTTTGTGGGTTTTATCCTAGTTTGTCTTTCTACTATTTTCGATTCAGGGTCTTCTGTGCTAATTTCAAGACTGTTATCTTCAACATACTCTTCTACCATCTCAATTATTTCTTTCCCAAATTTACTAAACCTAGCTTTTCCCATTCCTGAGAGTGCCATTAGTTGGTTCTTGGTAACAGGAAGTTTGTTGGTTATAGCTTGCAATAGTTTATTGGGAGCAACTTGATAAAGTTCTACATCAAGTTCATCTGCTGTTTCTCTACGCCAGAATTTAAGCATAGAATATAACTCAGGATATTTGGTGTCAATATCTCTAAAAGGAGTTTTCTCTTTCTTAAATTCTCTTTTCTTCTCGTCTTCAATGGTAGATTTTGCCTTAATCTCAAGATATTTTGTTATTCTAAAACCTTTTTTGCAAATCTCTAGAGTATTCTGTTTAATCTCCAATATTTTATTAATATTGTATAAAGCGTCATTAATAACTGTTTTTGTAGCCTTATTGTCTGATTCAAAACTACTATTTTTTAGTTTTTCTAAAATATTGTCGTTGTGAAACTTATAAAAATACTCTGCCGCTTTTTTTATTCTTTCTTGTACTTCTTTATTATTTTCAATGTCAGGATTTTCTGCTAACATGCTTATAAGCTGATTAATAAAACTATCAGCAATTCCTTTAATTTTTGGAAGAGCCTCTTTTCTAATAAGTATTGCAGTTTCTTTAATATTACCACTAAAACTTCTAATATTTTCTTCAATATTTCTTTCTAATCTGTTAACCCAAAAATCCAATTGTCTGTAGTTAAATATTTCTTTTACTAAATCAAATTGATATTTATGTTTAGCTGCCTCTAATTGATTTTCATCAGGTTGATTTTCTTCTACTTGCTTATTGAATATACTAACTTCTCTATCGCAAATAATTGCACTTTTTGAGATTTTAGAGCTTAGAACTAATCCTTCTAAAGTTTTACAACGACTAAGTGCAACATAAGTTTGACCGTGAGAAAATGCTGCATTAGCATCTATTATTGCTCTTTCAAATGTTAAACCTTGACTTTTGTGAATGGTAATAGCCCACGCCAATCGCAATGGATATTGGTAAAACGAACCAATAACTTCCTCCTTTATTTCTTTGGTTTCTTTATCTATGGTGTATTTAATATTCTCCCATAATTCTTGGCCAGTATAAATATCTTCAGTATCGTCAGGACATCTTACAACAATATTGTCCTTATCAAAACTAATAATTTTGCCAATTTTTCCATTAAAATATCTCTTCTCTGGTGAACTATCATTCTTGACATACATTACTTGTGCACCAAGTTTTAATTCTAAATTATTGTCAGTAGGAAATGAGTATTCAGAGAAAGTTCCATCAACCTTTGCTTTAAAAAACTTACTCTTTTTCTTTATTCTATCAATATGCTCTTTGTTGGTATTATTTGCTGATTTATTGTGGGTTGTAAGAGTAATATAACCTTCCTCTTCTTTGGGTTTGAATTCAGGTATATATCTTTGATGTAGAATATCATAAGATTCCTGAGTTAGTTTATCGTTTCTAACTTCATTCAATACTTTTACGAAGACATCATCTTTTTGCCTGTATATATGCTTGAGTTCAATTGTTACCATCGAAGATTCCTGAATGGCTTTGCTATTGAAGAAATACATTGAGTTATAGTAAGAACGAAGCATATTCCACTCATCATCTTTCACCACAGGAGCAAGTTGCTGAAGGTCACCAATCATTAAAAGTTGTACGCCACCAAAGGGCAAGAATCTATTTTTATATTTTCGCAGAACTTCATCAATGGCATCAAGCATATCTGCTCTAACCATGGAAATTTCATCAATAATTAGTAAGTCAATAGTTCTAATAATGTTTATTTTCCGCTTATTAAATTTCTTTTTAAAATTTGGATTATCAATCTTATGTCCAGCTACTTTTTCGGTAATAATAGGGCCAAAAGGCAATTGAAAAAATGAATGAATAGTTACACCACCAGCATTAATTGCAGCGACTCCTGTTGGAGCTACCACCACCATTCTCTTCATTAGTCTCGATTTTAAGGATCTTAAGAAAGTAGTTTTTCCTGTTCCCGCTTTCCCTGTAAGAAAAATATTCTGATTGGTATATTGTACAAAGTCAAATGCTAAGTCGAGTTCTTTGTTTGTCATTGGTTATAAAATGGTTATTTGGTGATTCCCGATTTCTCGGGATAAATTAGTTATTTGAGTTGTTATAAATGGTGATTTGTGTATTTGTTCTAAACGGTTATTTGTGTATTTGTTGATTTGATTATTTGTTTATTTCTGATTTCTTGGAATAAATGTCTTGTGTTATTGCTGCCTGCCGACTTTTTAACTTTTAATTTTCGCCTTTAGCCTTTTTCTCAATTAAACTCATAGCGCGCTCAGTAATCGCAGTAATACTCAGCGATGGATTAACTCCAGGATTAGCAGAAATCATTGATCCATCACAAATCATCATATTTTCATAGCCAAAAACTTTATTATTTTTATCAATAACACCCTCATTAGCATTTGCTCCCATCACAGCCCCGCCAAGTATATGTGCTGTTGATGGCATATTGAAAAGTGTTTCGGACAATAATACCATTGGTTTAGCATTATTTAGTTCACTATATTGTTTTGCTAGTTCAAAAGCCAATGGAATCTGAGCACTTGGTTTACTTCCGGTATCAACTCTTGTTTTTAATCGAAACAATCCCTTTTTGAAACTCAAAGTAGTATCAATCTGTTGCATAAAAAGCAGTACAATTGATTGTTTGGCAAAGTCTTTTACAAAAGCTAGTTTTATGTATTTTAAAGGACTTTTAAAGAAACTGATAAACATATTTGCCACCCTTACAGCCATATTATTACCTACTACATTAGGAGAAACAATAGCTCTCCAAAAACCACTTCCTTCCCCATAACGAACAACTTCAAGGTGAGTTTTATCGTCCACATCAAGTATGGAGCCTATGGCTACACCTTGGCTTAAGTCTTTGTCTTTGTCTTCGCTAACGCTAAAAATTAAAGCTTCATTATTTGTAAGAACGTGCTTCCCCAGCTTATCGCTGAGATTTGGTAAACTCTTTTGTTTTAGTTTAAGAAGTAAATTCATATTTCCCAATACTCCTCCTGCAAATATTACATTATCAGCTTTATATGAGTATTTGTTTTTGAAAAGCTTTGTAGAGTCCTTACTCTTAATAATATAACCTTTAGAACCGTCATCTGCTCCTTCAGGAATAACATCGTAAACTTCTTGTTCAGCAATTATTTCAAGTCCTTTTTTCTGAGCTAGATAAAGGTAGTTTTTGTCAAGACTATTCTTTGCGTTATGCCTGCAGCCAGTCATACATGCACCACAATAAGTACAGCCAGTTCTACGAGGCCCTTCTCCATTAAAGAAAGGATCTTCAACTTCCACATCCGATTCTCCGAAGAAAACAGATACTTCAGTAGGTTCAAACTTATTGGACTGCCCACGTTTTGCGGCAAGGTCTTTTAGTAGAATATCGCCAGTCTCTAACACTGGATTTACAGCAGAGCCTAGCATTT
>QMPB01000297.1 GCA_003648395.1 Bacteroidota bacterium | reverse complement strand
GAATGAAGAATTAGGAATAGTGAATTGATAATTAAACATTAGTAATTACTAATTAAGCATTGCTTACTACACCAAATCTTCTACAATCTCTTTCAAAGGTCTAACTTTATTAATATGCTCAATTGATGGTCCTGCCACAAAATATGTTTTATAAGAAGCGCTAAAAGCCGATTTTTTTATCTTATTCATTCCTTGTACAGCAATCACCATTTTCAGAATTTTTCTAAGTTTTTTATGCTTAATCATCATACGCATAAGAAAACTCGGCTCGGTGCCTATCTCTTGTACATAAGGAGTATTAATAACTGTAAGTGGCGAACCCGAAAGATTTGAAGTTCGTACAACATCTTTGGCGCCATAATCAACAAGAGCTTGCTTATATTCATCAGAAACACCACATTCCTGAGCTGCAATAAAAACAGTACCAACACTTACTCCATCAGCACCAGCTTCAATCATTTCATCAATCTGAGATTTAGTTGCTACTCCGCCAGCAGATATTATGGGGATATCAAATTCTACCTTTAGTTGACTTATTAAATCCTTTATCTTAATATTACCAGCATGGCCACCAGCCTCTGCTCCAACTCCAATAATAGCATCAGCACCTAAGTCCACAACCTTTTTTGCATACTGCACATTGGTAACATCGCAAAACACCTTTATACCTACGGGCTTTGATTTCTCAATAACTTCGCGAGGGCTACCTAAAGATGTGATAATAAAATCCACTTTCTTATCCACACAAGTAATTAGCTGCTGAGGATATTTAGGATTCGACTTATTTACTATTAAATTTACCCCAAAAGGTTTATCTGTGGCATTTCTAATTTCATCAATAGCCGACCTAAACTCTTCATCAGTACGGTAATTCAAAGCAGGAAATGCCGCAGTAATTCCACTCTTTAAAGCTTCTATTATCATCCCAGTATCTGATACCAAAAACATTGGCGCCATAATAATTGGATGCTCTATTTCTAATAATTCTGTTAATTTAGTTTTGCTCATAGTTCTGAAAAAAAAGTTTCTAATCTCATTTTCACAAAGGTAATAAAAAAGGGCTAATAGAAATCCCATTAGCCCTTTAATTTTATTCAAAATATTCTAATAAGGAACTACACCAGATATCTTAACTTCATATATAGAATCGCCAGTATTTTTATCCCAGCCTTTACGTTGGTAATTATACTTACCATCTATAATAATACCAACATTAAACTTAGGGCTATCTTTTATATCCTCTTTAAATTTGATATATAAATACACAGGCTCTCCGTTCTCTATTTCATACTTCTTGTTCCACTCATAATCAAAAGCACCAGGGCTTACCGATTGAGTAGCACTAGCTCCCTCAGCATCAATCATTACCACTTGGTAAGGATCTGAAAGGCCCGTAACCATATATTTAACTTGCTTTGTTTCTACTTGCTTTGTGCACGATACTATTCCTAATACTAGTATCAATATTATAATTATATTTTTCATCAGATTAAAAGTTTAGAATTAGATTCATAAATAACGATCTACCAGGCTCATAAATACGAGTATCAGTACCACGAATTCTACGGTTTAAGTGTTCGTAATATGCTTTATCAAGTATATTATTTACACCAACCACAAAACTAAGGTTTTGACTATATCTATATTTTAAACTAGCATTAATTAGTGTGAAATCAGTAGAAGTTATTTCTTCCATTGATTCTGAAATTCTATTTTGAGCTGCAGAGTATCTAAAGTTAATCATAGGAATTAAAGTCCCTTGCAAACAATTATATGATAGGTTAACATTTAGGTTTAAAGGAGGAATTTCTCCTACAGGGTCATTTTCAATAACATATGTATCTGTTAGTTTGCCATTAGCATCGTAAACCAAACCTTCAGTTTCGTCCATTGTACCGCTAGTATAAGCAGCAGTAACAGAAGCTCTAAACTTATATCTTTGTGGAGTAGCATAAGCCAGCTCAAAACCATATAAAGAAGCATTTCCTAAATTCTCAAATTTCTTAACCCCTAATACACCTTGTGTAAGTGGCTTTTGTACTGATGGTGGTATATATCTTCCGCCAATAAAATTCTGCACATAAGAGAAAAAAGTACTTATTTCAAAACCACCAATTTTTTGATTATTATAATTAAAAACAAAATCTATTTCGTTATTAGCCTCTGCTTTTAGAAGTGGGTTACCTATATATTCATAATTATCGATACCTACTGGTAGAGTAATAATAAAGCGCTCAATCATATCAGGACTTCTAACACCTCTACCTATTGAAACTCCTACTGACATATTATCACCAATTTTGCGTGATAGACCAAAACTTGCGCTAAAATTCACAAGGCTTGAATGTGTACTATCTGCAGGTGTTCCTATTATATCTACTTTCTTACCATTAATAAGTGATATAGAATCAGAGAATGCACTATTAAAATCTATTCGTGATGCAATTACAGCCTCCCATAAATCATAATTATATCGGTATTGAGCAAATACACCATAATTACTTATTGATGCATTATTCCATAGTTTTTCATACTTAACAGGTACTTTATTCATCATTGGGAACTGGCCAATCATTGTTTTTATTCTATCGCCATCTTTATCAATCCTAAACATATCTGTACCAACAAATAAGTGAGAATTATCACTTATATTCAAACCAACTTCGCCTCTATAACCATATCGCTTTGCATCAATTATTGAAACTGCAATTATAGTATCAGAAAATCCTCTCTCTTTATTATCCATCTCATGTATCACATTAGAATAATAAGCTTTAAAATCTATGGTTTCTATAAAATCAGAGATATCTTTTACTGAATAATCTAAAGAATATAATTTGGTAGCATCTAGTCTTTCATCCATTGGCAAAGTTGGAAAACTAATATCTTTTGCTGCCAAATCAGAATATGATATTATAATTTTATGATCTTTAGCAGGAATAATTCCCAGCTTAGCAGTATATCCATATTTATTAAATGATGAGCGTATCTTATTTCCAGCACCATCAGTATAATCACCATAATTAGCATTATTACCTGACAGAGAGAAGAAAACTCTCTTTCCTCCACCATAGATAGTCATATGCTCACGGGTACCATTCCAATTGCTTTCGTAACCAAAATTAGCCTTAACGTGAATTTGAAACTCATCGAAAGGGCGTGGTGAAGATGTAAGTAAATTAACAACTCCACCCATATTAGGACCATAACGAAGAGCAAATGGACCTTTATAAACCTCTATTGCTTCTATATCGCTTGCCTCTATATGTGCCGTTGTAGGGTCCATTCTATTTGGACAGCCACCTTCTATTTTCTGCCCATCATCTAATTGTATATTCAATTGAGAAAATTTAAACCCTCTAATTACTGGGTCAAGATTTGCCCCACCTTTACGCACCGCACTAATATTTGGAACCTCACGCAAAAAATCTGCAATATCTCTTATGGGCTTTTGCTCTAGTTCGGCTTCCTTCAGTGTTATTACTGAATATGAATAAGTCTCAATTTTTGAGTCCTTAATGTCAACCGCTAGCAACTCCTTAATATTAATATGTAATGCAATATCTATATTTAGAGTTTGGCCTTCTGTTATACTTATTAATTTAGTATAAGTTTCGTAGCCAATATACTTAACAATTATAGTATAGTCTCCAGCATCGATATTAGTAATTTGGAATTCTCCCTTAGAATCAGAGATAGTACCATTGTTAGCAGATATTTTAATAGAGGCATTTTCAATTAATGCCGAGCTACTAAAATCAACCACCTTACCTTTAATTATAGATTTATTCTGTGCAAAGCTAAAAATAGGAAATAGTAAAAATAATAAAATAATAGTCTTATTCATTTTTCGTTTTGTTTAGTTATTTTAATGTGACAACAAATTTATACAATAGTTGACACATTTTAACAATAAAACTTGCTTATATATCAAAAAAAAACCAACTAAATAGTTGGTTTTTTAATATCATTTGAGAATATAGTATCCTAATAGTTACCCACGGGACTTCCAACACGAGTCATAGCACAACGAAAACCAATAAATGATTTAGCTTGTCTTTCATCAAGGAATCGTCTTGTTCCTGGACTTAACCAATAAGCTCCATCTTTCCAAGAACCACCTTTATATACTCTTGCTTTATCATTAATCATAGAAGTTTTACCATAATCATACATCTTAGATGTACCGCTTATATTTTTGTCTTGCCAGTTTCTCCAATCAGTATCCTGACTATAGTTAGAAGCATAATCTCCATCCAAATAGTTAATATTATTAGATTTACGATAATTTCTACGGTTTAAGTTTTCCTCAATAGTTACCTCACGCTGGCGTAATTCGCCTGGCTTAGCAATAATAAAATCAGAAATACCTTTTGCAATCTCTGCAGCAATATAAACTGTACTTGAAGGATTACCATAAATTTTATCTTGAAGCATATCATCAAAAGCAATTGCAGCATCTTCATATCTACGCTCATTTTGTAATTCTATAACCTCATCCAAAGTATTATTAAGATCTTCTTGAAGTTTTACTTCATCATCATCTAAACCATTACTTAAGTTGGCATAAAAACCATTATCGCTATTCAACCAAGTTCTTATTCCTTCATAATCATAAATTGTATTATAAAGTTTATCAGCAATAGCACCAGTATTATCTCTTACATAAGTTTTATATACGTTACCACGGAATGAGTTATGAGATTCCATATCTTCAAAACTTAGAGGACGATAAACATCCATTACCCACTCAGCAACATTACCAGCCATATTATAAAGACCATAATCATTAGGCCAATATGCATAAACTGGAGCTGTAATATCCGCAGCGTCATTTAAGTGACCTGCAACACCCATATAATCGCCTCTTCCACGACGAAAGTTAGCAACCATATCACCATAATTATCAGGATCATCAGTACGAGTAATATGTCCATTCCAAGGGTAAAGACGACGCTCTACAACTCTTTCGTACATTGTATTACCTATTAAGCCTAGAGCAGCATATTCCCACTCAGCCTCAGTTGGTAGGCGATACTTAGGAAGCAAAATACCATCTTCCATACGAGCTCTACGCAAACCTCCACCATTAGGCGAAATATCTATTAATTGCTTATCACTTTCCTCACCAATTCCATTAATAGAAGATACTAAATAAGCATCAGTATTAAAGTGATTGTCGGAAGTAGGGCTTTCTTGATAATTAAGAATACCTATCGAAACTAAGATAAACTCATTAACTCTATCACTACGCCATGAACAATAATCACGAGCTTGTAGCCAATTAACTCCCACTACAGGATAATCTCTATATGCAGGATGACGAAGGTAGTAATCTACATATGGCTCATTATAAGCAGTTTTATCTCTCCATACTAAACTATCAGGCAAAGCCTTCTGAATAATACGAGGATTCTCATCTCCATAAACTCTTTTTAACCAATGTAAATACTCAATATAATCAATATTACGAACCTCTGTCATATCCATATAAAATGTAGGAACAGTTGTACGATGAGGTTGATTACTCCAATCGTAATGAACATCTTGTTCTGTACGTCCCATTACAAATGTACCACCCTCTATTAATACTAATCCAGGACCAGTTTCCTGCTCCTCATAAGGGATAACTTCAAAACCACCGTTCTCTGGATCATTATAATTCCAACCAGTGGTAGGAGATTGATCATGTGAAGTACACGAAATCATCATTAGCACTACTGCTAATACACCAAAAAATGAAATACTCTTTTGCTTTATCATAATCGTTTTTATTAATTTCTACTCATTAATAACTAGAAAGAAGGGCAATTTATTTCATGAATACGTTTCTTTTTTATTGGACAATTAAAATCCAATGCGAAAGAAACTTCATGAGCACCCCCTGAAGGAGCTGCCAATTCTGAAATTGTTATATCGTAACTATATCCAAATTTAAATTTATCATACTCAAAACCTGCCTGCAAAATTACAGCATCACTACCCCAACCATCTTTAGCAATAAAGTGACGATACCATAATCCAAAAATAAATGGAGATTTCTTAAAATAAGCACCCCAATTATATTGATGAAATGGCCCTTGATTCATATATACAAAGTTAGGTGAAATTGTTGGATCTCCGGGCTTAAATCTTTTACCCCCATTTAATGGAATCATATAACCTGCATGAGCAGTTATTTTCATTGGTAAATAACTCTCT
>QMPB01000296.1 GCA_003648395.1 Bacteroidota bacterium | reverse complement strand
TTTTGCTAAATCAATGGCTGGTATTGGAGCATTTATTGGCGCTAAAGAAGAAATAATTGATTTCTTAATGTACAATATGAGATCTCAAATATTTGCAAAATCTCTTCCTATGCCTATGGTTAAAGGAGCTTTAAAACGTCTTGAATTATTACAGACTATGCCTGAACTAAGAAAACAACTTTGGGACGTAGCAAATGCATTACAAAAAGGGCTTAAAGAAAATGGGTTCGATATTGGGGTAACTAATTCACCAGTAACACCAGTATATCTTAAAGGCGGAGTTCCTGAAGCAACTAACCTCATCTTTGATTTAAGAGAAAAACATGATGTATTCTGCTCTGTGGTGGTTTACCCTGTAATTCCTAAAGGTGAAATACTTCTTCGACTAATCCCTACTGCAGTGCATTCTTTAGAAGATGTAGAATATACTATCAATGCGTTTAAGGCTGTTAAAGAGAAATTAGATAGCGGAGAGTATGCAAGAATGGAAATGATTGATGCTAACAACTAGCTTATTAAAAATATAGTCAAAAAAAAGGCAACCAATTGGTTGCCTTTTTTTTTGAATTATAAATTTCTTAATCTTTCTTAGGCTTTGCATTAAACATATCTCCTACAAGATATCCCATTGCTATGCCCCACACAGTACTAATATATGGATTTGAACTAATTGCACAACTTCCACTACTACAACCCACTTTAAGGTAATAAATAAATCCTCCTATTGCTCCTACTACCATTCCAATAATAGAGAAAATCGTAAATACCTTTAAATATCTACGCTTCCAAATACTTTCTTGAGATTCCACTATAAATATCTTTTTACAATACGAACAAGACTTTCCTTGGTTTGTAGCCCAACAAGTCGCTCCTGAACTTCTCCATCTTTAAATATTAGAATTGTAGGAATTGTTCTAATATAATATTCACTAGAAATAGTTTTATTATGATCTACGTCCAATTTACCGATAGTGGCTTGACTACCCAATTCGGCAGCTATTTCCTCAACTATAGGACCTTGCCTACGACATGGGCCACACCAAGTTGCCCAGAAATCGACCAAAGTAACACCTTCACTGATTGTTTCTTTGAAATTTGCATCAGTTAATTTTACCGCCTTCTTTTCTTCATTAGGAGTGTTATTTGCAACCGCTGCTTCAATTTCTTCAGTTTCATCATCTAAGCAATAAGCATTTGTAGAGAATAATCCAGCCATTGTAAAGAGGCTTAATCCTATGGCTATTAATTTTGATTTAATACTTGTCATTATATTTATGTTTTAATGTTAATTTTATGTCTAATTATATAGTTTGTCGTATATGTCAAGAAATACTTACAACTTTATTGAACTTTTCAGAATCTCTTTCGTTTGAATACCAACAAAGCGTTTAACTTCTATCCCATTATCATACAAAACTAGAGTTGGAATATTTCTAACTCCAAGCTTCTGTGATAAATATCTATTGTCATCAATATTCAATTTCAGAATACTCAAACCTAGCAACTCCTGTACCAATTCTTCTAAAATAGGTTCTTGAACCTTACAAGGCTGACACCATGGCGCCCAGAAGTCAATTAATACAACTTTTTCTGCCAATTTCTTATCCCAATCTGGAGTATTAACTTCTTCAATCATAATATTTCAGATAAAACTAATTATATACTGCAAAAGAATAAAATTATTTGACATGATACTTATAATATTTATTAATATTTTTGAAATAATTATCTTATGTAAAAGCTGTACTTTTGTTAAATAATTTTACAATTTATCAATTTATCAAATACCCCTATATGAAGTATCCAGATTTTTTTAACGAAATAGAACATATTACCCTTCAAGATGAACTAAGTGAGTTCTTGGGCTCATCAGAAGAAGGAATAATTGACATATCATATTTAGAAATTGTAAAAATGGCTGGGCATAGCTGCGCTGTAACCAGTGGCTCTTATTTAATGACCCTTATTGGCCTTAAAAAGCTTTATGGAACTGACATTCCAAAAAGAGGAAATATTAAAGTAGAGATTAAAGATCAGCTTTCAGATGGTAACACTGGAGTTTTTGGAAGTGTATATTCTAACATTACCGGTGCAACTACAAATACTGGTTTTGGTGGTCTTGGCAATAAATTCAATAGAAGAAATCTTATGTTTTATGGTGCCAATATAAAAGGAAATGTTAGATTCACTCGGCTCGACACAAATCAAAGCGTTGAACTTAGTTATAATCCACATTTAATAGTTACTCCAGGAGAAATAATGCAGTCTGCCTTTGGTCCAAATGCAACGGAAGTAGGTAGAAAAGAATTCCCAATAAAATGGCAAGAAATGGTTAAGACTATTTTTGATAATGCTGATAAGGTAATAAATATAATATAACGATAATAAAAACAAAGGTTTAGCAATTAATACCATATTAAATCCTATATAATATTTTGTTAAAAACCTTTTATAACACAAGCTTGACAGCCAATCTATTTTTTTAAATTTGCTTTTCAATAATCAACTAAAACAAAGATTATACAAAGCACGATGAATCAGGCAGTTTTACTTTTAGGAGGCAATATTGGAGATAGAATGTCTATTGTTAATGCAGCTATTGTACAAATAAAAAAGCAATGTGGTAAAACTATAAATCATTCTAAAGTTTATGAAAGTGAGGCGTGGGGATTCAAGGCAGACACAAACTTTCTGAACCAAGCTATTGTTATCAATACTAATTTAAAAGCTAATGAATTACTATGCATTACGCAAAGCATTGAAGCAGAGCTAGGGAGGAAAGAAAGAATATCAGCAAATTACGAATCTAGATCAATTGACATTGATATTCTCTTTTATAACTCAGAGATTATTGAATCTAAAAATCTGATTATCCCCCATCCAAGACTACATCTTAGAAAATTTACTTTAAATTGTTTGTCAGATATTGACTCAAATTTTATTCACCCTAAGCTTAACAAAAGTATCAAGAAGTTATCGCAAGAATGCAAAGACACCGTAAAAGTATGGCCTTATGAGTAGTTATGATAGTCCATATCAGTTTATTGCCATTGAAGGTAATATTGGAGCAGGCAAGACTTCTTTGGCAAGGAAGATTGCTAAAACTTATAATGCTAAGCTTATTCTTGAACAGTTTGAAGACAACAGCTTTCTGCCTAAGTTTTACAAAGACCCTGACAGATATGCTTTTCCTCTTGAGCTATCATTCTTAGCAGAGCGCTACCAGCAACTCAAAGACACTCTAGGAGTTAGAGATTTATTTAAAGACTTTACTGTTTCTGACTATTTCATTAATAAATCGCTAATATTCTCTCGAAAAACACTTATTCAGGATGAATTTAAGCTTTACTCTAAGCTTTTTGAGATAATGAATCAGAGTATAGTAAAGCCAGAATTATTAGTTTATCTATATGCTGACGTGGCGCATCTTCAGAAGAACATCTCTAAAAGAGGAAGAGAATATGAGAAAGAAATTAAGGATGACTACCTTGAACAAATCCAAGAGAGTTATTTTGATTTTATCAAACATCAAACCGATATGAAAATCCTAATTATTAATACCAATAATCTAGATTTTGTAAATAATAATGAGGATTTTGAATTAATTAGCTCCATTATTTTCAAGGAATATGAGGTTGGAATTCATAGAATTAATCCATAAGACTTATTAATTATTTAGATCTTTATAGCTATTCTCATTTCTTTTTAAGGATAATTACCATGTTGTTTTTAAAATATTTAACTTAAACTATTACTTTAATTATCATGTATATACTACTGAATACATATATGTTATAATAGTCAATAATATACATACTGCAATTTTGTCATGCTACTTCTATTACAAAAAGATGATAGAATTGGTAATTTTAATCTCTCCTTAATGTTACTTTTAGCATAAAACACTTGTCATATATTTAGCTTTACTTATTGCGCATATTTTCGTAGTTTTGTATTACTAACAATTTATAGTTTTAATGAAGATCTTCAATCTAATATTAGTAATTATTCTCCTCTACCCTAGCCTGCTTTTTGCTAGTAAAAAAGATAGCATTTCAATTATTAAAGCAGAATTTAGCGAGAATAAAGGTCAATGGCCAGAGCAAGTTCTATTCAAGACATCTTTGGGAAATGGTAATCTTTGGCTTGAGAAAAACTCTTTACGATTCGACCTTTTTGATGTAGAAGAGTTAAACATATTTGCCCAACATAAACACCCAAATAGAAAAAAGAAAACATTACCAAAAACTTTTAAACGACATGTTTATAATATTGAATTTATTAATTATAATAAAGAAACTAGTTGTACTGGAATAAACAAGCTATATAAATATGAAAATTATATACTCGGAAATGATGAAAAAAAATGGACTCAAAACGTTAGTATATATAAAGAAGTTGAATATCAAGATATTTATAATGGAATAAATCTTCATATCTACCAAAATAACAATAGACTTAAATGGGATTTTATTATTAACAACAATATTGATCCTAACCTTATTAAACTAAATTATCAAGGGGTTGATAATTTACGCATTAAAAATGGTAATCTTATTATTTATACATCCGTTAACCAAGTTACGGAGTTAGCGCCTTTTGCGTTTCAATTAAACAGTAAAGGAGATACTATTGAAGTAAAATGCAAATATCAAATTGATGGAAGAATTGTTAGCTTTAGATTTCCTAATTCTTACGATAAAACTAAACAACTAATAATTGACCCAAGCCTTGTTTTTGCTAGCTATACTGGTTCTAGTTCCGACAATTGGGGCTTTACAGCAACCTATGATGCTGATGGATTTCTGTATGCAGGAGGAATTGTTTTTGGAGGAGGTTATCCTACAAATATAGGGGCTTATGATACTACTTTTGCAGGAGTAGTTGATATTAGCATAAGTAAGTTTGATACTACAGGCTCTCAACTAATCTACTCTACTTATCTTGGAGGAAGCGCTGCTGAAGTTCCTGCTAGTTTAATCGTTAATTCCAATAACGAACTATTAATTTTGGGAACAACTTCATCAACAAACTTCCCTACAACTGCTCAAGCTTACGACAATAGCTATAACGGAGGTAATAGCACAAATATATCTTCAACTATCTTATTTTCAAATGGCAGCGATTTATTTATTACCCATCTAAATCAAGCTGGCTCTCAATTAGTTGGCTCAACATTTATTGGAGGTTCTGCCAATGACGGCATTAATTCCTCCTCTACTCTAATCAATAATTATGGAGATGATATTAGAGGCGAAATAATGGTAGATCAAAACAATAACATTTACATAGTATCTACAACTAACTCAACTAACTACCCAACAACCAATGGCGTATTTCAACCAACAGCTGCTGCAAACCATGAAGGCATTATCTCAAAGTTTGACAATAACCTTAATAATTTACTTTGGTCAACTTACTTCGGTGGTATTGGTGAAGATGCAATCTATAGCATAAAAGTCAATGACCAAAATGATATTTTTATTACTGGAGGTACAACCTCAAATAACATCTCAACAACCTCTACAGCTTATCAAACTAGTTTTCAAGGAGGTGGAGCTGATGGCTTTGTTGCAAGAATAAATAATTCAGCCACCACTATTGTGGCATGTTCCTATATTGGCTCAAGTTTCTACGATCAAAGTTACCTATTAGATATTGATAAATATAATAATGTATATCTATTTGGGCAAACTAAAGATACTAATAATATTTTCATATACAACGCTTTATGGAATAGCCCAAAAGATGGTCAGTTTATCACAAAACTAAATTCACATTTAAATACTAGAGTTTGGTCAACAACATTTGGAAATGGAATTAAAGGAATTGACATAGTACCATCTGCTTTCATGGTTGATTTATGCAATAGAGTTTATCTATCAGCATGGGGTGGTTTAGTAAATGGCGGCAGTCAGTTTGCAGGAGGAAGTACTAATAACTTACCAATTACTACAAATGCTATACAATCTACAACAGACGGTAGTGACTATTACCTCATGGTAATGGCAGATGATGCTTCTGCCCTATCCTATGGAAGTTATTATGGCGGTGCAACATCACATGAGCATGTTGATGGCGGAACATCTCGCTTCGACAATAAAGGTCACATTTATCAAAACGTATGTGCTGGTTGTGGTGGCAATAGTGACTTCCCCACAACTTCAGGCTGCTATTCTAGCACAAACAATAGTATGAATTGTAATAATGGTGTTTTTAAAATAGATTT
>QMPB01000295.1 GCA_003648395.1 Bacteroidota bacterium | reverse complement strand
GAAGGTGGAGACTTAATTATTCATTGGATGCCAAGGTTGAGGTAATAAATGATTTTCATGTGGGTATTAATTTTTATTATAATGCAGATAATAAACCTCTTTCTGAAGATGCATCTACAAATGACTATGGTATAACAACTACACTTAGTTATTCGTTTCATTAAAACAATGAGTGAATGACTAAATGGTTGAATGATTGAATAAGTGAATTGCTAAATAATTATTTTGAGAAATACTTTTAAGAAGACAGAACGTTTGCATAGTAAATTACTAATCAGTAAGTTATTTGCTAATGGTGATTCATTCTTTTTACATCCATTTAGAATTACATTTATTATGGATAAAAGAACTGACGGTATACCTGCTCAAGTATTAATTTCAGCATCTAAACGCAATTTTAGATCAGCTGTTAAGAGAAACCATATAAAGAGGTTAGTAAGAGAAGCATATCGTAAAAACAAACATATTATCTGGGATTATTTATCTGATAAACCAAATAATCAGCTTATAATAAGCGTTGTGTATACTGGTAAAACAATTGCTTCATATTCAGAGGTAGAACGGAAATTAATCTTAGTTTTGCACAGCTTAATCGAAAAGAATGAAGGACCTAATAGGTAAATTTTTTATACTACTAATACGAATTTACCAATATACACTTTCTCCATTTTTGGGTAGGTCGTGCAGATATACACAAACATGTTCAAGTTATAGCATTGAAGCTATAAAAAAGCACGGACCCGGAAAGGGTGGTTGGCTTTCGGTTAAACGAATTGCTTCATGTAATCCATGGGGTGGGAGTGGACATGATCCTGTACCATAAATATAATAATTATGACAAATAAATTTTATATATCTACAATAATAGTGCTAGTTACATTCTTCAGCTTTGGCAATCTTAAGGCTCAAGATCAGAATAACTTTGAGTTATCAAAAAACCTTGAAATTTATGCTGATATATTGCGGCAGTTAAATCTAAATTATGCTGACGACATAAAGCCCGGCGAATTAAATACAACTGCAATTGACGCGATGTTGGAAAAACTTGATCCGTATACAGTATATGTTCCTGAATCGAGACTTGAGGATTTTGAGTTAATGACAAGAGGTGAGTATGGAGGTATAGGTTCGCTAATTCAAAAACATGGAGAGTATGTAATTATTTCAGAACCTTATGAAAATTTTCCGGCTCAAATTGTTGGGCTAAAGTCTGGTGATAAGATTTATGCCATTGATGGCGAATCTGCCAAAGGAAAGTCTAGTACTGAGGTTAGCGATAAACTAAAAGGTACTCCTGGAACATCATTTGTTTTAACAGTTATGCGATATGGGGATACTATAACACGTGATTTTGAAATCGTTAGAGAAAAGATTAAATTCCCAAATATTCCGTATTCTGGTATGGTTACTAATGATATTGGTTATATAAACCTTAGTCAATTTAATCCAAACTCAGCTGCAGATGTTAAAAATGCTTTTAATAAACTTGTTACTGATAATAATATAAAAGGAGTAATTTTAGACTTACGAGGAAATGGTGGCGGTCTTCTTAATGAAGCAGTGGATATTGTTAATATTTTTATTCCAAAAAATAAAACAATTGTAACAACTAAAGGTAAACTGAGCAGAAATACTCATGTGCATCGTACACGTAATATTGGTACAAATACCCAAATTCCACTAGTCGTGCTTGTAAACGATTATAGTGCATCTGCTTCGGAGATTGTAGCTGGTGCAATACAGGATTTGGATAGGGGGGTTATTATTGGTGAAAAAACATTTGGAAAAGGACTTGTTCAAAATATTCTAGATTTACCTTACAACTCAAAAATGAAATTAACTGTTGCCAAATATTATATACCTAGTGGTAGATGTATACAGGCAATTGATTATTTTGATGAAGCTGATGCAGATAGCATTAGTAATTTGCCCGACTCACTTTTGCATGCATTTAAAACTGCAGGAGGAAGGGCTGTGTACGATAAAGGAGGAATTGTGCCTGATATTACAATTGATGCAAAAAGTTTTAGCCAGATTAGTGGTGATTTATATGCTCAAAATTATTTGTTTAATTTCACCAACGAATTTGTATTAAAAACTGATTCCGTTACTTCACCAAAGGAGTTTGTAATTACCGACTCTGTTTTTGATGACTTTAAAAAGTACGTGGAGAATCATAATTTTGATTATAAAACTGAGACTGAAGTTCTACTTGAAAAGATGAAACAAAGTGCAGAAAGAGAAGATTATGATGCTGCTATTGATAGCACACTTAGTAAATTGACTGAGGAAATTATTCAAGAAAAGAAAAAAGATATAGATAAAAATAGATCTGAAATTGAAGAGATGCTTAAAATAGAGATAATAACTAGGTATTATTACCAGAAAGGTAAAATTGAATCTTCTCTTGTTACCGATCCTGATATTTCGGAAGCTATAAAAGTTTTAAACGATAATTTATTGTATACATCTATCTTAAATGGAACTTACGATAAATAATAAGGTTTAAAGAACTACAACTTTAGGAAGCTTTCATGCTAAATTCAGGTACAAATATTCATTCTCTGGCATATACCACCACATTAATGTTGTTGGCGGCAAGTATTCCTTTGTCAAAATTTACAATGAGTGTTACTGAGTTTATGCTACTTGGGCTATGGCTTTGGTCTGGATTTTCATTTAGTATTAGCTATCGCTTTTTCAAAATTGGGGGTGGCATTAAGGGGATATTTCATCTATTGGGTTATATATTATCTCTAGGGTATAATAATATTATTGATAAATTTTCTTTGTTTTTTAGAAATAAACCAGCTTTAGTTTTTACTTTCATTTATGGAGTACATGTTATAGGCTTATTTTATACCTCCGACATGAGTTATGCAGTAAAAGATTTAAGAATCAAGGTGCCTTTGCTCCTTTTGCCAATTGTTATTTCAACTATGCATAAGCTTAATCCAAAGCAGTTTAGGATGTTATTGATTGTATATTCACTATCTGTATTATCTAGTACAATTGTTAGTTTGTATATTTTTTCAACAAATACATATGTGGATATTAGAGAAATATCACCGTTTATTTCACCAATTAGATTGGGTTTAAATGTGAGTTTCTCTTTCTTTATAATGATATATTTTATTTTTCATGAAAAGAAATTTAAAACTTGGCAGATTGTAAGCTTTATAATAATGGCATTGTGGTTTTTGTCTTTCTTATTTTTACTCGAAGCGGTTACAAGTATTGTTATTATCTTAATTGGTAGTATTGGCTATTTATTTTTCAGATTATTAAATACAATGGTAACTTGGCAAAAATTAGCTTTGTCTTTAATTGTTATTGCATTGCCCTCACTTTTTATTTTACAGGTTAGTAGTGTAATTGTAGATGCCACAACCCCTCCTGATATCGATTTTGCCAAGCTAGATAAAGCTACTAATTTAGGAAATCTGTATACACATGATACAATAAAATTAAAAGTTGAGGATGGTAAATATGTTGGTTTGTATTTATGTTATGATGAATTAATTTCCGAATGGAACAATCGTAGTGGTATTGATTACTATGGTGTTACAGATGCTGGCCATATGGTTAATGCAACTCTTGTAAGATATTTAACTTCTCGTGATTTAAGAAAAGATGCCGAAGGAGTTAAGTCTTTAACTGAGGATGATATATACATGATTGAGCAGGGTGTTGCAAATTATAATTATATCCATTCACCTGGTTTAAGAACCAGATTGTTGAAGATGATTATGGGATATGAGGTTTATAAACAAACTAATAACCCTAGTGGAAGCTCTATAATGCAGAGGTATGAATATATAAGAGCATCGTTCAAGATTATTAACAACAATTTTTTGCTTGGTGTTGGTACGGGTGATCTTGAAAACTCGTTTTATGAAGAGTTTGCATTGATGAACTCTTCTCTAGAATCCAGATATAGATATCATGCACATAATCAGTACCTTGGGATATTTGTTGCTTTAGGGCTATTTGGTTTTTTAGTTTTTATTATTGGTTTGTTTTATCCTGCAATAGTATTATCAGGTTTTAAAGACTATTATTTTAGTATATTTTTTGTTATAATGCTTATTTCAATGTTTTCTGATGATACAATAGAAACTCAAGCAGGAGCAACGTTGTTTGCTTTTTTCTATTCACTTCTCTTATTTGGGCGTAAACAAGGTGATAACATGCCAGCTAGAATTACCAAACATTGAAATATATATTGGATGTTTTGTTTAAATTAATACTTTTGTAAAAAGATAATTGTATTGTTTACAAGTTGTAAGAATTAGCACATAGATTATTGGCTTATGCAAGTTAAGAAGATAAATATAAGTTACGAGGAATACGGTGAAGATGAGAAGTTGTTGAGTTCTGATATGGATTTGATTGAAGAAGCTGTAGTTGCACTTTCTGGGTCGTATGCTCCATATTCTGAATTTCATGTTGGTGCTGCTTTGTTATTGTCGAATGGCAAAATAGTAAGAGGAAGTAATCAGGAAAATGCAGCATACCCATCTGGCTTATGTGCTGAACGAGTAGCTTTGTTTTATGCTAGCTCACAATATCCTAATGAGACGGTTGTTTCTTTAGCAATTACAGGTAAGTCTGACCATTTTACAACTACCGACCCAATTACACCATGTGGATCATGTAGGCAGGTTATTGCCGAAACTGAGAAGAAGCAAGGAAGTGAAATTAGAGTAATTATGAAGGGAGAAAAGGGAGTTGCAAGAATTGTTGAGGGTATAGATAGTTTATTACCAATGGTATTTCACGAAGAAAAACTTAAGAAGTCGAAAAAATAATTAACCAAATATGTTTCACGTATATTATAAAAAAATTAAATAAATGAGAAAAGTACTAGCTATTGTTTTGCTGTTTGTTATAGTGGCAGGATTTAAAAATGATAAACCCGCTTACAGATTATTTACTGCAGAGGGAAAAAATATTAAGTATTCAAAATTATTAAAGGAAGCTGCTGAAGCTGATGTTGTTTTTTTTGGTGAGCTTCATAATAACCCAATTTGCCATTGGCTTCAGTATGAGATTACAAAGGATTTATATACTGAGAAAAATGGAGAAATTATTCTTGGTGCAGAGATGTTTGAGGCAGATAATCAAATGATTATGAATGAGTACTTAACAGGTTTAATAAGTTCTAAAAGTTATAAAAATGAGGCTCGTTTGTGGCCAAACTACAAAACTGATTATGCACCTTTAGTTGATTTTGCAAAAGATAGCAATCTTGTTTTTGTTGCAACTAACATACCTCGTAGATATGCATCAGTGGTTTATAAAAAGGGTTTTGAAGGTCTTGATGAATTATCCTCGGAAGCAAAACTATACATTGCACCATTACCAGTTGAGTATGATGCTGAGGTGGCATGTTACAAAAGTATGTTAGAAGGAATGGAAGGTATGGGAGCTCATGTTACCGAAACCCTTCCTATGGCACAGGCAATAAAAGATGCAACAATGGCATATAATATTTCAAGTTATATGGATGAATCAGGAAAATTATTTATTCATTATAATGGAACTTATCATTCAGATAATTTTGAAGGAATTTTGTGGTATTTAAATAAATATAAGCCAGGATTAAAAATTGTAACTATTGCATCAGTTGAACAGGCTGACCTGAAGGATCTAGAGGAGGAATATCTAAACAGAGCAAATTATATTCTTGTTGTTAATGAAGATATGACAAAAACGCATTAAATATTAATTTCTAATATGAAGCCTCATAACTAATGGTTGTGAGGCTTTTTTTGTTCTATTCAAAAAACTCATCATGCTCAGGATAGTACATTTTTTCTTTTGCAACCTCTGGTGAAAATGTAAAATAAGTAATTTCGCCCTTTGCACATAATTTGTCATTGGCATCAAATAATTCTACTAATACATCAACTAAGTTCCTGCGTTTTTTTATTAAAGATGCTCTAAGTTTGATATTGCCATCAACTACAGAAACTGTATTAAGGTATCGAACATTCATATTTGAAGTTACACCAGCTGTTTTGAGCTTAATTTGAATAAACCACGATCCAATTTCATCCATTAGTGTGGCTTGAATTCCGCCATGTAATACGTTATGATAGCCTTGTAGAAATGTTATTGGTTCCCAATTGGAAATAACATACTCTCCATCTTCAAAAAACTCCATTTTGAGACCATTATCATTGTTAGGAGAACAACCAAAACAATTATAACCATCATATTTTTTATACGGATT
>QMPB01000294.1 GCA_003648395.1 Bacteroidota bacterium | reverse complement strand
TTTGCAATTACTTCTGTGCTGTTTTTATCATCTTGTGAACTAAAAACTGCAAAAAGCGGGTATGAACCCATCATATTCAGTTTAGCTTGCATTGAAATTAGATCATCTTTTTTGTTAATAGAATTAATTTCTGCAATAATTGGTTCTATAGGTTTCATACCAAGTTCTTCAATGGTATTTGTATCCATTCCAGCGTTATAATAATCTCTAATTTGCTGCGATGGTGTTCCTTTTTCAACTTTATCCATTGCTGCAAGTTCCTCGATAAGTCCTTTAATCTCTTTTTCATTCTTCTTAGCAAGAACCTCAAAAGCTCCATAACGGCTATACTCTTCAGGAATAGGGTTTTTCTTAAGCCATCCTCCATTCGCATATTGAAAGAAGTTTTCACCAGGCATTACTGATGAGTCCATATTTGTTAAATCAATACCAACGCTTGTACTCATGTTATCTGTTTTAGTGTTTTTGTCTGCTGTTTGTCCGCAAGAAATTACAGTCAAAGCTAATGCAGAAATAATAATATTTCTTATTTTCATTGTTTGTAAATTATTAAAATTATAATTAGTTATCTAATTTTTTTAGCCAATAATAAATTAGAAAAGAAAATCCAAGCTCTCTCCAACTTGAACTTCATAAGCTTCTTGACCATATTTAAATATTCTCAATGGATGCTTCCCAATAATGTCCATTTTAGAGCCCTCCATTTTCAATAGAGAAGCTTCGCGCAGGCCAACAACATACATATCTTGATTTACAGCCATAAATTCTTCTATTCTTTGTTGGCGTGTTTCTCCGCCATGACCTTCAGGATGTGCATCAAGGTAATGAGGGTTTATTTGAAAAGGAATAAGACCTGTACAATCAAAGCTTGCAGGCTCCATTATAGGCATATCATTTGTTGTTTTCAAACTAGGGCAAGCAACATTACTACCAGCACTCCACCCCATATAAGGAATCCCATTAGCAACCACTTCTTTTACTGCTTGCATTACGCCCATTTTATGCATCATATGTACTAAATAGAAAGTATTTCCGCCGCCAACTGCTATTGCTTCAGCGTTATTTACAGCAGCAATAGGATCTGTCTCATGATGAATTGAATATAATTCATAACCAAGTTTTGAATAAACTTCTTGAACTTTTTTCTCATAAATATTCCATGAATCTTCAAGTCCATTATCAGATAGATTTACTCCTGCATAAGGGATAAAAAGAACTCTCTTAACTGAATTGTTTAAAAAATCTTTAATGTGATTTTGTGGCCAGCCAAGGTATGCTTCTCCAGCCATTGTTGAATTACTTATTAGTAATAGTCTCATATGCTTGCATTTAATGTGTATAATGATAATTATTCAAGAAGAATAACTAATGTGTTTTGCAAGATATATATATCTTACAGTAACTTTATTAAGATTTAGAAAACAAAAATAAACAAAAAAACCTTGAAAATTACTTCAAGGTTTTTTGTGAATATCGTAAAGCGTATACTATTCAGCTTTGGCTTTAGCTTTAGCTGGTGCTTTTTTAGTTGCAGTTTTCTTAGCAGCAGTTTTCTTAGCAGCTGGTTTTTTTTCAGCAGTAACTTTTTTGGTCGCAGCTTTTTTTGTTACAGCCTTTTTAGTAGCAGCTTTTTTAACAGGAGCTTTCTTAACTTCTTCTACTTCTTCCTTAATTACTTCCTTAATTACTTCCTTTTTAACAACTTTAGGAGCTATATATTGAACTGTGCTTTTACGTTGTCGTTTCTTGCCGTAAGAACCATTAATAATTTTACCCCTTTTTGTCTTTTTATCACCTTTTCCCATAATAAAATATTTAAATTTTAACGTTTATCTCTCAAGGCGTAAATATAGAAAAATTTTGTAATAAATTAACAATCAATTTGTAAAATATCAGTAGTTGCAATATTTGCAATTATTCAGCAACTACTTTATATGTTCTGTGACATGCAATGCAGTTATTTGTTAGCCTTGCCATTTGTTTGATTGTTGTAGTTGGGTTATAATTTTCTCTTGCACTATCTGCTATTGCTTGAAATAGATGATGGCCTGCAAATCCCATCTGTTTACATGCTAAAGGTGATAATTTCAAGAGTCGTATAGGTGTCTCTTCTATTGATGCTGAGCCTTGTCTTTCTGCTGCTGTGTAAATTCTTTTCGGATCGTTTTCTGCTATTCCCTGTTGAATTTCACTCATTATTTCTAGATAATCTCTCATCTCTGTCATAACTAATTCTCTTAAGTCTGGCGCATACTTAACAGTGATTCTTGTATCATCAGGTGTTTTAACCAATTCTGTACCTGTAAATAGCAAAACATATGCTAGAACTAAGCTTATTGCTAGAAAAAAAACATTTGTTGTAATTAATAATTTCTTCATTATCGTATTATTTTAATATTGTTAAATAATTTAGAATGCAAAAATGAAGTTTATTATCTTGCTTTGCAATACCTAGATGTTGGGATTTTTTATAAATTAGTTTACAGTATTTTCAACTCAACACCAAAAATAGACTTAGAATCCACAATCTCTTTTTCTTTCATTTGTTTTAGCCCAAGATAGTTTTCTTTACTGATACCAATATCAATTTTTAATTTTTCGGAGAGTCCAAAAATAATATCCGCAATAAAATACGGAAGAGGAATAAAACTAATTCGTTTATTATTGTTTTTTGCAATAGTTTTATAGAAATCTTTCATCAAGATTGTCTCTTTTGAAGCAATCCTATAACTTCCTCTTATATTATCTATTATTGATTTTTCAATTATAAGAGCTAAATCGTTTATTAATACATATTGCAGAGGCTGTTTACCATTACCAATTAAAGGTATTAAACTTGTCTGTTTAATGATGTCAGTAATATTTTTGTTTAGCCCACCGTTACCAATCACCAATCCTGGCTCAAGTATTAAGCTATCATTAGCATCAAATAAGTTTGAAGTTTTGAATTTACTTTTTCCATATTCCGACTCTGCATTTTCATTTGCAGAAAAACTTGAAAGAAAAATAAAGAGTTTCACTCCTTTACGTTTGCTAATCTCATAAAGTCTTTTAGTTGCTTTATAATTTATATCTTCTGATGTTATTACTTTTTTATTTGGAATATATGCAGTATGAATAACTATTTCTGTTCTTTCTGGAATAACATCGCCACCAAATGAGTTCAAGTCGAAAGCTCTATATGTAATATTTGGGGGTGGTACTTTAAACAAATGATGAACTAAACCATATACTTCATTGCCCTTTTCAGCGAAATATTCTGTCAAATAATTACCAATAAATCCGTTTGCACCTGTAATAACTATTTTTTTACCCATTATTTATTAGTTTAGTGCAAATTCTATGAGCATTAGCCATTATACTTAATGTTACTCCTTTTGCAGGTAGAAAATTAAACCCTGAACTATCAGCAATAAATACATTCTTAGTTCCATAAAGTCTTCCATCTTTATTCTGGTTGCCAAGTTTTTCAGTATCATTAAAAGGAATACTTCCTCCGTAGTGAATACTACTTCCGGCACCAGTATTTATACTTTTAATGGGAATGACTCCTAATTTACGAATTGCCTTTTTTAAAATCTTTTCTCTATCAATTATCTTCTCTTTTTCGTTCTCACTTAATGCGTAATTTGCTATTAGTACATCATTGCTTATTGACTTTTCATCGTGTTTTAATTCTAAATATTTATTCTCATTAGCATAATCAGGATGGTGAATTCCAGCTATTACAAAAGAGCTTTGCAAGTATTGAAATAGAATTCTATTATCTGCAAAATTTAGGGGAGATTCTTTAATCAATCTAAATAGCATTAATGATTGGTAGGTATAAAAAGCAAGGCTTACAAAGTCATCATTATTACCATTGGGGTCATAAATCATCATCGCTTGAGCCATGCTACTTTTCTCTGCATTTAGCTTTCTGCCTAACATCGAAATATTTATACCAGGTAAATATGAATATGGATTGCTTAAAAGAGGGAGTTTTTTTATTTTAGGAAATGAACGCATAACAATTCGCGCTGTACCCAAGTTTCCACTTGCTAATATTAGTTTTCGTGCTCTGAAAGTTCTCTTTAACTCGTCTTTTAAATCAATACTGCTGACTTCAACAAAATTTTCTTTCTCGGTAAAGCTGACAACTAATTGCCCTGAAGTATATCTAAAATTCTCATTTTTACTAAGTTCTTCTATAGTAAATTGAGGTCTATAAGCTGACTTTTCATTATCAGTATAGAAATCCATATCAGAATAAGAGGTTGCTTTTCTATCACCCTTATCTTTTGTTAGTATTGCCATTGATGCTGCACCAAAATACATTCTATTCTTATTGAAATACCCTCTACTCTTATTGTATTTCTGGAACATCTTATCAATACTGTTATCTATTTTGAGTGCAGGCTGAATATTTTGTAAATCTCCTAAAACATATTTTTTGACATCATCGTTTTCTCCAGAAATACCAATATAATCAGCTACTTGTTGATATGAATTCATCATTTCAGTATATGGTAGTCCTGCTTTCAGTAATTCTTCCCTAGAGTACACATAACTTCCAAGTCCCCAACCAGCACCTAATCCTCCTAGCCCGAGGCTTTCCATAGGATTAAAATTATCTGAAATAAAAGGAATAAGCTTTTCTACATCTTTTATCATGGCTTTTCTAGCAGGACTAAGCTGAGCACCAATTTTAATATCTGTTTCTGGTATTGCCTCGAATTCATCTCCTAAAAAAAATCTTCCTTGAGATTGAACTGTTCTTCTTATATTCTCAAAATCAGTATTTGGAACTAAATTGCTGTATTTCTCGTCTTTATTGCCAACATCAAGCATTAATACCTTTGAATTATTCTCAAGAAGTGATCGTGCAGATATTGCACCAGATGACCCAGAACCAACTACTAAATAGTCGAAAATAATATCATTTTCCATTTTACAAATGTAGGGATAAAACAGAAAAAGATTTATACTTTTGCAAACTGAAATTTTAAAACAGAAATAGATATGTATTGGTATATAGGAATTGGGATAATAGTCGCAGTATTAGGTATTTTCATTTATAGACGTTACAAAATGTTTGCTCCTGCATTCGATAAAGATGCAAAAGATAGTGAGAAATTAATTAAACTTACTGATAAAAATTTTAAAACCTATGTTAAGCAAGGAGTTTCGTTAGTGGATTTCTGGGCAGAATGGTGTCAGCCATGCAAATTGCAAGGTCCTGTGGTTAGTCAACTAGCAGACGAACTTAGTGCTAATGGTGTAAAAATATGTAAACTTGATGTAGAAAAGAATAAAAAGATTTCTGCGGAGCTAGGAATAAAAAGTATTCCAACAATAATAATTTTCAAGAAAGGAAAGCCCATTGAACAGTTTGTTGGCTTAAAAGGAAAGTCGTTCTTGCTGAAAGCAATGAAAAAAGCAATTGAAAAATAGAATTTCATAAAAGAAAGAATCTGTATTATTTTGCAGTAATCTCTGAAAATATAATTAAACACAACTATGACAATTACACAAGATAAAATATTAAAACTTCTAGACTATATTGATAATGCAAATAAAATTGTACTAATATGTCATGCAAGTCCTGATGCTGATACTATTGGCTCTGCTTTGGCATTTTGCAATATTCTGAAGCAATATGGCAAAGATGCCAAAGTGGTCTCTCCAAATGTTATTCCTGACTTTATCAATTTTATGGCAGGAGTAGATGATATTATAGTAGATGATAATCAAGGGAAAAAATGCCATAGCACAATTAATTATGCTGATTTGCTTTTTGCAATGGATTTTAATGCGCCACATCGTACTTCTAATCTAGAAAAGGCAATGAAAAAATCAAGAGCCACTAAAGTATTAATTGATCATCATCTATTTCCTGATGAGGAGTATTTTGATTTATTATTCTCAGAACCTGGTAAATCTTCAACCTCTGAGTTGCTATTTGATATATTAAATGCTTCTATATTAAAGAAATATATTAATAAAGATATAGCAACAAATATTTTTGTAGGTTTAATGACCGATACTGGCTCATTTGCTTATAGTTGTGATAAACCAGAGACTTTTGAAACTGCAGCAGCACTAATTCGACACGGTGTAAGAGTTAAGGAGACCCATGATTTGGTTTATAATAATAATTCGGTAGCTCGTTTGCAAATGCTTGGTGATAGTATAGCTAATCGATTAAAAATATTTCCAGAATATCATGCAGCATATTTTGCTTTAAGTTCTGCAGACATT
>QMPB01000293.1 GCA_003648395.1 Bacteroidota bacterium | reverse complement strand
TATTACCTTTTTGTGCACTTAACGGACTACTTATTAGTAGTACTGAAATTACTATCATACTTAATATTGCTGTTGCTTTCTTCATCTGATTATGTTTTAATTGTTTAAATTATTAATTATTTTAATTCTTCTTTATATTTTGATGAAACATATTTGATAAATGATTATCAACTATTTTCATTTGTTCTGGATTAAGCTTAGTTTTCATCTTTTCATAAAATCTAATAGCCTCGTCTGTTATTGCTTTTTGAGAATCTTGTATTTTCATTTTATACTTAATAATACTATTAGAGTCAGGTTTACTCTTTCTTATTTCATCGAATAAAATAGATTGATTATCTTTGAGTTCAGATTTTAATACTTTCATTCTAGCAAAATGCTCTTTTCTATTTTTACTCAAGAATTTCTTTTCTTCAATAGTAAAGTTAGTATTGCCCCAGAATTTTTTCCTTATTTTTTTCATTTTCTCATTGCTCATATGCTTATGTATCATAGTGCTTTTAATGTCAGCACCATGATTACGCATTTTATAATGAAAATATCCCATACTAAATATAATGCTTAGGTTAAGAATAAGGAGAATAATAAATCCCCAAAACCAAAATCCTTTATTTCTCATAATCTATAAATCTTTAAATAAATCAATATCATTATTTGCAACATCCATAATCTCATATTGTGATGATGAGTCACTTATTACACTTTTATCAATTATCTCTGCACCAAAGCTTCCAATATATGATCCTCCCACAATACTTATAATACTAAGCATGGCAGCTGCGCTATATTTTAATATGTTTTGAGAAATAGATATCTTTTTTGTTTCATGTTTATTCTCCATTTTGGTCATTACCGATTGATAGAAAAATGGATTGGAATCAGATCTTTTATCTTTATTAATTGTAAGGAGACTGTTCTTTGTAAATTCATATATTTTTTTACAATCTTTGCATGTATTTATATGAATATTAATACTATCCATTTGCTGATAATCCAATTCATTATTGATAAATGGTATTAATTTTTCTTTTACATCATTACATTTCATAGCGTTTCATTTGTTGTAACTTCTAAGTTAAGACACAGCATTTTAGTTTTTCTTGCACTGATCTGCAAAATGGTATCATATTTTTTTTAAATAGATAAATGCTTACTGTTTTTTGATGTAAACAAAGGGAAGTAGAGATAAATCATTTTTAAATATGTAAAAACAATTAATAATTCTTTTTAATATTTGAATAAATCATTTAATTTTGTCGAAATTATATATAAAATAATATATTGATATGAACATACCAGAAAAATTAAAATACACAAAGGACCATGATTGGGTTCGTGTTGAAGGAGATGTTGCTGTAATGGGAATTACAGATTTTGCTAGTAAAGAGTTAGGTGATATTGTTTTTATTGAAGTAGAAACAGAAGGTGAAGAACTTAATAGGGAAGAATCATTTGGTAGTATAGAGGCGGTAAAAACAGTTTCAGAACTAAATATGCCCATAAGTGGTGTTGTTGCAGAATTCAACGAAGCATTGGAAGACGCTCCTGAACTTATTAATAAAGACCCTTATGGTGAAGGTTGGATTATTAAGATTAAAATAAAGGACGCTACAGAGTTAGATTCTTTACTTGATGCAGCTGCTTATAGTGAACTAATTGGATAAAATAATAATATATAGAGTTTGCTTTGGGTTTTAATACTATGACATCAAAGCAATATTTATATGCTGCATTAATTTGGTCTGTAATAATAATGGTCGTAGTTGGTATACCTGGAAATCAGATACCAAAAGTATCTCATTTCATTGATTTGCTTCAACCAGATAAAATAGTACACATAGGATTGTTTGCGCCATTTTCTTTTTTATGGATTAATTATTTTAGGCATAAGATTAATTCTATAAAAATTAGTGTTCTTTTGGTCGGTTTTATTGGCATAGTTTATGCATCAACTACCGAGTTATTACAAGTTTATGTTTTTATTGGAAGAAGTGGGAATTTTCCTGATGCAATTGCAGATTTTATTGGCGCAATAATAGGAATAACTTACTTTATTAAGAAAACCAATAAAAAAACTAAATATTAAAATATATTTTATATCTTAGCATCTTCCTTTTGGAGATAATCTAGAAGAACTACAAAATACTATAAACATGGAAGTTAAAAAGACAGAACGTGCAAATATTGAGAAAAACAAGACTACATTTACTCTTGTTGGGTTAGTAATTACTCTAGCTCTTGTGTGGTTTGCGTTTGAATATAAGACTTATGACAGAACAGTTGTCGAGTTACAACAAACGGCAATGCTTGATGATGAGGAAGATGTTGTATTGCAAACTGAACGCGCAGAACCACCACCACCACCACCACCACCGCAACAAACTACAGTTATTGAAATTGTAGAAGATGATATAGATGTTGATGATGATTTGGAAATTGATGCAGAGACTGACGATGAGGAAGAAATTGAAGAGCAGATAATCGAAGATGATGATGAGGGAGAAGATAAGGAAGAAGAGATTTTCGTTTTTGTTGAAGATCAACCTGGATATCCTGGTGGTGATGAGGCTCGTTTAAAATATCTTCGTGACAATATTAAGTACCCAGAGATGGCGAAAGAAAGTGGTATTCAAGGTACTGTTTATGTAACTTTTGTTGTTGAGAAAGATGGTAGAATTAGCAATGTGAAAATACTCCGTGGTATCGGCGGTGGCTGTGATGAAGAAGCTATGAGAGTTATTAAGGGTATGCCTAAATGGAAGCCTGGAAAACAAAGAGGTCGTCCAGTACGTGCGCAATTTAATATGCCAATTAGATTTATATTACAAGGATAAGATTTCTCATAAAAATATTTATTAAAGGTCATTCATTTATTTGAATGGCCTTTTTTTGCTTGGAGAGTATAATCTCCAGTTTATTGTGCCGATAAGATTTGTTTTGAGGTAAAATAGTATAATCAATCTATACAGATTAAGCCATCTAATAGTAGTTGGCTTAATTCTATTATTTACCTTTATATCTCTACAAGGTAATACTCCCTATCTTATAATCCATTATTACTTAATATTGGAGTTTGCCCAATATCCAAAGGACATTGGGATTTCACACTAATAGAGAAAAATAAACCAAAAAATAAGAATAAATAATGACCTGAATTTTTCATTTTGACTTTAGGATATTAGATAATAATAATAACAAATAAATCACTATTAGATCATCAATGTATAATTATAAAGGGCTTATACGTTTCTTTAAATAAAACATATTATCAATATATACAGTAAATAATAGTTTAATATTTTTAATAAAACTTTGATTCCAATGAATAGGATGAGTTAATAAACAAATATTTTTTTTGCCTTCTAATAATGCATTATTGGGATTCCCGTCATGCTTCCATGCAAAATTATTATAAATAGAACTATCGGAGATATATGCATCAAACTTCTTTATTATTTCAGGATTATATGTGTTTAATAGAATTCCAAGTTCCTCTAATTTTTTATAATTAATTATTTTATAATTTGATACTTTTATTAATCTATTAACTTTATCTCCATGAGAACAAATTGTTTTTATCTTCCCAAAAGAACTTTCAAAGTGCCTTATTTCATCTTCAAGTTTATTATAGCACATGTCTAATACATCAGCAGTAATAGCCTCTTTATTTATGATCTTATTTTCTTTGGCATAGGTTGCAAGAGTTTCGTAATGAAGCGATACTTCAAAATCGTCGTCTTTCATTTTTTTCATAATAGGTTTATTGACACTAAGCCACCTAAAATAATATGTTGATTTAACACCCATGCTTTTCTCAAGCATATACATTTGGTAAGCACCTTGGTAATCATAATCAACGTCATGTCTAAGAATAAGAACTTTAACATCTTTTTCTTTATAATTCTCATACCAATCAATGAGAGAAGTAACAATATAATCTTGCTTTAAAGCTAACGAAATAATGTCTTTATATTGATTCAGCCTGTTTTGTTGAAATATTTTCTTGTAATAAAATAGATTCATGTGTTTAATAATTATTTTAATCAGGGTATTTCATAACTATAGAAGCATTTCCTATCAAAGTTGCTATTAAGATAAAACAAAAGTACATTTTTTACTCATTAGTTATTTAGTTTAGTAAACAAATACAGCTCAAAACAATATTTTTTATACGAATAATCTTTTTTAACTAAAATGATACTGCCAAAAATATTGTACTTTTGTACGAGTGAATATTTAAACATGAAACAAGTATAGCTTATTTAAAACAGCTAATCTCTTACATTAGATGATTTGTGTAGTTTTATTATTACTTATCAATTCATGATATTATTTTAACTTAACAACTATGAAGATATTAATGCTATTGGAGCATGAATTCCCAGGGGACGTAAGGGTAGATAGAGAAGTGGAATCATTATTCAATGCGGGAATAAATGTTGATGTAGCTATATGTTCAAGAAAAGATAAAGGACAGAATATTATAGAATATAAGTGGGGAAATGTAATATCAAGAAATATCAATAAATTTATTTTTAAGTTTAGTGCCTTGTCGCTCTCGTTTCCTTTTTATTTTAATTTTTGGAGAAAACACATTAGTAATATATTAACAATAAATAAATACGATTATATTCATTTACATGATTTACCCTTAATAAAGGTAGCCTACGAATTGTCAAAAATTCACAAAATTCCATTAATAGTTGATTTACATGAGAATAGACCAGAAATAATGAAGCTCTACAAACATGTTAATAGCTTTCCTGGAAAATACCTAATTTCACTAAATAGATGGGGAGAATATCAACGTAAATATGTACCATTAGCAGATAAAGTTGTATTAATAACTCCAGAAGCTAAGGAATATTATGTTAATAAATTGCATGTAAGTGAAGATAATATTAGTGTTGTTCCAAATTTTGTAGAATCATCTCTTATTCTAGCTGATTATGATAAAGCAATATTAGATAAATTGAAAAAGAAGAAATCTGTTGTTTATTTTGGAGATATTAGTGTTCGTAGAGGAATACTTGAACTAATGGAAGTTGCAATATTACAGAGAGATAATACTGAATTTCATTTTGTTTTTATAGGTAGTGGTAGTGGAGTAAATATTATTAAAGAAATTATTAAAAATAACAATCTTACAAATGTTGAAGTATTAGGCTATATCCAAATAAATAAAGCATTAAAAATTATTGAAGCTTGTTCAATAGGAGTATGTCCATTTCATAGAAACATACATCACGATACTACTTATGCAAATAAGATGTTTCAATATATGGGGCTTGGTTTGCCGTTGATTGTAAGCGATTGTCCCGCTCAAGCAAAAATTGTCAGGGAAGAGAATGCTGGAATGGTTTTTAAAGCTGGAGACTCAAAGGATTTGAATAAAAAGTTAGTTGAACTCTGCTCTAATAAGGATGAATTTCGAAGAATTTCAGAAAACAATAAGCAATTATTAACAAATAAGTATAACTGGGAAATAGCAGCAAGAGAATTAATAAAAATCTATAAGCAATAAAAGTATGTGTGGAATTTCTGGAATATATTATTCAAAAGAAATAAATAATATAAATATTCGTATTAATAGGATGTTGGAAAGTATGCATCATAGAGGACCAGATGCTTCAAACTATATTATTGATAATAATGTAGCATTAGCTCATAACCGCCTCAAAATAATAGATTTATCAGATGCTGCTAATATGCCAATGCAGAGTACAACCAAGAGATATACATTAGTATTCAATGGTGAAATTTATAATTATAAAGAGCTTAAAGAAAATATAGATTACAAATTTATTACAGAATCAGACTCAGAAGTAATTATTGCATATGCAGAACATAATCGTATTGACGAATTTATCAATGCTGCTAACGGGATGTTTGCAATTGCTCTTTATGACAATAAAAATAATGAATTAACTTTATTCAGAGATAGACTAGGAATTAAGCCATTGTATTATTATAAAGACGATAATTTCTTTATTTTTGGTTCAGAGATAAAAGCAATCCTAAATAGTGGGCTTATTGACGCTAAAGAAAATGAAACTTCTTACGATAGTTATTTAGCATACAGATATGTACCTGAGCCAAATACTTTCTTTAAAAATATTTATCATTTAGAGGCAGGAAGTAAAATGCAAGTTTCTATTAATGGAGATTGTGTTACAAGCTTTTCAACTAAATATTGGCAATTGCCTAAAAGCAATAGTTCGACTAAGGATATTAGTTCAGAT
>QMPB01000292.1 GCA_003648395.1 Bacteroidota bacterium | reverse complement strand
CATATCTTGACCTCTATCAGTATGGTCAATTATTTCTGCACTTACTCCCACCATACGACCTATTAAGAATATAACAAAGCCTATTTTCTGCATTTCTTGATCAGTAATTTTATTCTCTTTATATGCTTTCCACATTAATTTAAGAGAAATTACTGCAATAACAGCATCAATATTTACACAGTAAATATTCTTTGAAACCTTGTTCTTATACAATTGCTGAACTAGTTTGTGATAGAATTCCCAGAAAATATTATCAATTTTATCCTTTTTAAAGCGTTTATAAATGAAGTCTTCACGAGGATCAATATTTATTCTCTTACCTTTAAAAACAGGGTGGTTAATACATGGTATACGAGCATACGACATTGCTCCACTCTCTTTTGCCTCTGCTTTAAACTTTTTATATTCTATGGCAACATTCTTAGATAGTATATCCAAATTGGTTGCAGCTACATCTTCAGGATTTTCTATATCTACACCATCAAATGATTTCAGCAAGAATTCAACTGATTCGTAGCCACTACCACCATGGGACAGCCCTGTATTAGCAAGAAAACCTATATAAGCAGTACTAATATTATTTCTAGCACTTACGCTCTCTTTTGCCCCTTTTGCACTAATTGTTCCAGGTCCATTGGTAATCGTTAATGCAACTAGAGCTGTAAACTCTTTAAGTTGCTTTCCTTCTGATGCCTCTCCAAAAACACTTTGATAAGCTACTTCAGTAAATGAGGTAGCTAATTTTTCCAAATCTGTTCTTTCTTGAATTGATTTTAATAATTCATTATCATTAATGGACATCCATCTTAACATTTGTGCTTCAATACTAAGATGAGCAAACATATCTTCAGCTGTATTTCGACTAATTTTCTTTAATACTAAAGCTGGCAAACTTAAACTAAGGAATACAGCACTAATTAAGAAAATTGCTGGATTTTCCAGCTTATTATTCTCTACATAACGAGCAGCATAATGAACTATATTACTTGTATTAAACTGTTTATGAATAACATCAATAATAAATTTTGTAAAATCATCAGCAATATTTTCACCTTTTGGAATAAATTTATTAGCGAGTTTCTCTGCCTTTTCAAAGTCAATTTCGTGTTGTGTTTCCTTTATTCCCAATTCCACAAACAAATCGATTAAGGCTTTGGTATAAGTTTTCGCCAATTTATATTCTCCTTTATTGCCAAGCATACTTACTGCAGAAGTTAGAGCCTCATTTGGGGTTGCACCGTTTTCTTCAGCATGTTTTACCGCATTCATATACACACTATCTGATTTACTCAGATAATTTAAACAAATATTTATCAATTTGTGCGATGCCTTATCAGGTCGCATCTTAGTAATAGCAAAAACCATATTACTCTCCAAAGGATAATCAATAAGGTCAATAACTGGCATCGAATGCAATTCAGCGACTTGTGTTTTAGCATTAATACGTGATGCACCGGAAGCATTTCTCATCTTTTGTTTTAAGAAAATAGCTCCAAGTTGCTTATTAGCTTCTAAAATCTGTTTATTATAAGGCTCTAGAGCTTCTACTTTGTCGAGTCTCAAATTAGGAGGTAACTTTATATTAAAATCATTACCCATCCATGGCTTAAGACTTAAGTCTCCTTTTGGTTCAAAATCAGATTTTATTCCCATTAAATCGTACAAGGCTTTTGCCGCCAAAGGAGCATGCTGTATTGAAGTAATCCTAACTCCTTTCTTACCAACATTCTCAGGAAAATCAGGATCAAAAACAGGCACTTCAAAATATTCATCAAACCATTTTTCTTTAGATTCAGCATCATCATTAGAGCCAGCAAGTGCTCCTGCATGACCAACTGCACGACTAATATTAGACTTCCATCTACCCGTTACACAAGCAATAATCGGTTTATTAAATTCAAATTTACCTTCCTCAATCCAATCCAATGCTTGCTTTTCGTAAAATCCACCTGGCTCGATATACATAAGAGCTAGCTTTGTTCTTTCATCGTTTTGAGCTGCATAAAGAAACTCTGCTGCTGCAAATTGAATTATTGTATCCTTACCCGAACTAACAATATTTGTTGTTCCTATTCCTTCTGTTTTTAAATATTCGGCGATTGTATTTCCAAAGTTACCAGAGTTAGAGTGTATTGCCGTTGATCCCTTTAGAAGAGTCTCCTCCGGATTATCTCCTCCCAAAGCTCCTCCAATTCTCACATGATTCCAAGAATCGGCAAGACCAAGAGAATTTGCTCCAAAAACATCAACCTCACTTGCCTGACAAATGGCTCTTATCATACGTTGATCTTTTACACTGATTTTCTCTGTAACAATAATAATCTTTTCCAAATCACTTTCTCCATTACCTTTATAATGACAAAGTTCTGTAACGGCATAAAATACCGCTTGAGGAGGAAGGTAAACAACTGCCGTATCATAAGAATGATTTTTAACTACTTCTGCCAATCGAGAATAAACGGGTATGTCTCCAATTTGAGTTTTAAGTTTTCCCGGACGTCCATATTGAACTCCAGCCACAATGTTTCCTCCACTAAAAGCATGAGAAATTGGAGTAACCTTCTTGCTTTCATTGCCTAATATATTCATTACTACTACTTTATTATCCTTAGTAGCTAATTCTTTCAATGATTTTATTCCCACATAATATGGAAATGGGTTTTGTATATTTTTCATAATAATATTATTATTGATTATTTGTTTATTTGGTGATTTGTTTATTTGAACAGTTAAACAATCAACACAACATTTAAATTACTCAAAAAATTCCTTGTCATTTTATTCCCCTCCATGAAGGAAGAATGCCAATGAATTTTTTTATTCTTAATTCCTAATCATTAATTATTAATCATCCAATTATCAACATCTACAGCATATTGAATTACCTCTAACATAGAACTATCATAACCAAAGAATTTATATGGAATTTCAAGATTATCTAAAATATTAGCTGTATACGAGAATCCTTTAATTAAATTTGGACCTCCTCTACCTATAATAACATAAATATTAGGTGTACCATTCTTTGCAGCATAATCTCTTAAAGCATCTGCTACTCCTTTAAGAGTTACATAAATGTCTGTATTATTTGCTTTACCACCAATTATCAATAGTACATTAGAATTTTTAAGCCAATATTTATAAGTTATTGAAGCAATCTCATACATTTTCTCATATGGGGGATTACCTCCAAAATCACTAGAAATAGTTGTTTTAGTTGATAATACCTCTGTTGCAGCACTATTGGCTCCGCCACCAAACATAAACGGAGTAATTGTTCCCTCAGGATTAATTACAACCACATCACTTTGACCTTGGTAAGTACGAAGTGTATTAATTTCTGCTTCAAATTCCGAAAGATCACTATGAAATATCTCAGGGGGTAGATTTAGTCTTTTATATTGAGGGTTATCTTGGTCGAATTGACCTTTAAAATCACAAGCTATTGGAACCAGTCTGCCATTCTTATTCTCCATACGAATAGGATTAATTTCGAGTGTAGTGAACCCAAAATCATTATACAGATTCCATAAGCTTGGCAAATATTGAGTAAGTGGGCTAATCACCTCATCTGGAGCATTAAGCTGACTCAGTGCATCAATAATATGATATGATTTAAGGCCTGTTATTGCATCAAACGAGCCTTCAAATATCATTGATTTATCAAGTTCTTCAATATCTACTCCACCATGATGTGTAAGTGTAAAATTAACTCTACGACTAACCGTAGAAACAGAGAAATTGAAATAAACTTCGTATGATGATGGAATAAATTCCTCAAAAGTTACTCCATTGGATTGAATGCGTTCATTATGAAAAAAATGTTCTGCAAAATACAATTGTCGCTTAGCATTTTGTGCTTCTGCAATAGAATCTACAATTTTTACCAGCCCTGCCTTGCCCTTTTTACCAACTCCACCATAAAAAATTGGTTTTACAACACATCGACCTCGCTTATTAATTAAAGCTTCAATTTCAGCCATAGTAGCATCAGCATCTAGAACCTCTGGGATAGGAAATCCTGCTAACTCTAGCACTGGAGCACCATACTTCATTCCTGTAATTCGCATAAGAAAATATTTTATTAATGAACTAAATACACATTATTAAGGTATTCGGTATCTGAATACCATTTAGAGTATAAAAGTAGTAAAAATATTTAATAGTGATAAATATTATTTTTCATAAAACAAAACATTGCTAAATTCTTATCTCTCGTGCAGTGGTAATGTTTTGATTATTTGATAATTATATAAAATCAGGAAATATGGAAGTTAAACTTTCAGACCATAAATAAGTTGGCTACATTTTTCTCCATCGATATCGGCTATTTGAGGATAATAACCCCATTTTTCAAATTTAAACTTTTCTAGCAATCCTATACTGGGTTCATTGATATCTAATAATATCGCCAAGAGGGTATTAATACCTATCCTCTTACAATCATTAATAACATATTCTAACAGTGTGCTCCCAATTTTTTTACCATGTATAGAATAATCAAGATAATAGCTAATTTCAGCAACTGTTGACATTGCTCTACGACCCTTTCTATATGGACTTATTGAGCAGTATCCCACCATTTCGTCCATATATTCAACAACATAAAGCGGATATTTATCATTATCAAAACTTGCAAACCATTCAATTCTGTTACTAAGGCTAAATTCATCTAAATCGCCTGTAGCCTTTTTAGTTCTAATAGCTTGATTATATATTTCTACCATAGATAGTAAATCTAAGTTATCTGCAAATCTAATTTGTAAGTCTGTTTTTGCATTCATAATAAAATAAATTTATTAAAAAAATAGTTACTGTCCAAAAGTATAAAATATTGATTTTTTTCTATGTTATTATATATTACAACTCCCAACCAGAAGCCAGTATATCAACTATATGAATAGTTTTAATGGGCAACTTATGCTCTTTGATATAGGCCTCAATATGTAAAAGGCAAGAAGACTCAGTACTAACAATAAATTCAGCACCTGTAGCCATAGCATTTTGCACTTTGCGTTCTGCCATAGACGTAGAAATTGACTCATGCTTTACAGAGAATGTCCCACCAAAACCACAGCAAGTATCACTTTCTTTCATTTCAACAATCTCAATATCCTTAACATTTGCTAGAAGGGTTCTAACTTCATGTGTTAGTCCATATTCTCTCTTGGCAGAACAACTATCGTGAACAGTAACTTTATGTGGAAACTTTGCTCCTAAATTAGTAATATGTAAATGATTTACTAGAAAATCTGAAATTTCAACAATATTATTCTGAACTTCTTTATAGGTATTGTGCAAAGAAGAATTATGAAAAAACTTTGGATAGTGGTTTTTCACCATACTAATACAAGAAGCGCTAGGTCCAACTATGGTTCTACCAGTATTGAAGTCCTTAATAAACTTTTCACCAAGCTCCTGAGCTTCGTCCCAGTAACCACTATTAAAAGCCATTTGGCCACAGCAAGTTTGCTTAGTATTATAGTGCACTTCAATATCTAATTTTTCAAGTATCTTAACCAAATTAAATCCTGTATTAGGATATAATTGATCAATAAAACACGGTATAAATAATTCAACTTCCATTAGTTAATTCCTATTTAGTATATGTTTCTTGCCTGTCTACTTACAGGTAGGCAGAGCCGTCAAGTTGCAATAACGTTAATTTATATATATTATTATTTATTTGATTATCAGATAAATACTAGTTAGTTTTATACTTATATGAAACTTTAGCAAGTTCTTGATTAGCTTTTTCAATCTTTCCTTTAAGAGCCTCTTTATAAGCAACCGTTTTATCAAACAAAGACTTATCACCTATTGCCATCATTTGAGCAGCTAGAATACCAGCATTTAAAGCACCATTAATAGCAACAGTAGCCACTGGAATACCTGGAGGCATTTGCACAATAGCTAAAAGAGCATCCATACCATCAAGAGTAGCTTTAATGGGTACACCAATAACAGGAATTGGAGTCATAGCAGCAATTACACCTGGTAAATGTGCAGCCATTCCTGCTCCTGCAATAATTACTTTTACACCTTTGTTAGCAGCTTCTTTGGCAAATTTTTCAACAGCTATAGGAGTTCTATGAGCAGATAAAGCATTCATTTCAAAAGGAATTTCCATTTCTTCGAGAAAATCTGCCGCTTTCTGCATTATAGGCAAATCAGAAGTGCTTCCCATTATTATACTTACTTGTGGTGTCATAGTTTGCTATTTTGTAAATTAACAAAGAACAAAAGTAATGAATTTGATGCTTAGTTTTAT
>QMPB01000291.1 GCA_003648395.1 Bacteroidota bacterium | reverse complement strand
TTATGTGCAGAAATACCTAATTTCTCAATATAATTATATGTTCCACCAGTAGAATATAATTCAACACCCAACTGACTTAAGGTTTTAAGAATTTCTTCCAATCCATTCTTGTGAAAAACGGAAACTAATGCGTTCTTTATCTTTCTCATAAAAATAGCGTATATATCTGATTATCAATATTAAATTTTATCTATTATTAGATAATAATAATTCTTGCAAGTTTACTAAAAACAAAGGTGTTTTCTAGATAATTCTCTTAACAAAAGAGAAGGAGTTTTCAACTATTGAATTTCACAAAAATACTGCGTCGGTATTGCTTAGAGCAATACCGCCGATTATATTAAAATGTATTCTTACTAAATCACATCTAATTAGTCTATAATATGCAAAATGTAATACTTTTTCTTTCCTTTCTGTACTAAGATGTATTTACCATTTAATAGTTCAGCTTTAGAAAAGTCAAAATCATCTTTGATTTTATTCTTATTTACTGATACTGCATTCTCTTTTATCATTCTACGGGCTTCACCTTTTGAAGCAAATATTTTTGCTCTTTCTGCCAATAAATCAAGTATTGGAAGAGTCAGCTCTTCTTTTGTAATCTCACTTTGAGGTACACCATCAAATACAGCTAAGAAAGTAGCTTCATCAAGTTTTTCAAGCATTTCACTAGTCCCCTTTCCAAATAATATTTGAGAAGCATCAATTGCATTCTGAAGAGCCTCCTCCGAGTGAACCATTTTCGTAATATTCTCAGCAAGAGTCTTCTGCAATAATCTCAAATGTGGTGATTTTTGATGCTCTTGTATTAGTTCTCCTATTTCTTTTCTACCAAGAAGTGTGAATATTTTAATATATTTCTTTGCATCTTCGTCTGAAGTATTCATCCAAAATTGATAGAATGCATAAGGGGAAGTTTTCTCTGGGTCTAACCAAATATTACCACTCTCTGTTTTACCAAATTTACCGCCATCAGCTTTCGTTATTAGTGGACAAGTCATGGCATAAGCTTCACCACTTTCTTTGCGACGAATTAGTTCTGTACCTGTTGTAATATTTCCCCATTGGTCGCTACCTCCCATTTGAATCTTACAAGAATAGTGTTTGTATAAATGCAAGAAATCATATCCTTGAACAAGCTGATATGAGAATTCCGTAAACGACATTCCCATCTTGCTATCTTCACCAATTCGTTTCTTAACAGACTCCTTGGCCATCATATAGTTAACGGTAAGGTGCTTTCCTATTTCACGAATAAAATCTAGGAAGGAAAATTTATTCATCCAATCGTAATTATTTACCAATTCGGCAGCATTAGGCTCTCCACTTTCAAAGTCTAGAAACTTAGCAAGTTGAGCTTTTAGAGCTTCCTGATTATGACGCAATGTGGCTTCATCAAGGAGATTTCTTTCTGCTGATTTACCCGAAGGGTCACCAATCATACCTGTTGCACCACCAACTAAGGCTATTGGTCTATGACCTGCCAGTTGAAAATGCTTAAGCATCATAACTCCAACTAAATGACCAATATGCAATGAGTCGGCTGTTGGATCAATTCCAACATAAGCAGAGCTCATTTCTTTCTCCATTAGTTCTTCTACACCAGGCATAATATCGTGTAACATGCCTCTCCATTTTAGTTCTTCAACAAAGTTTACTGCCATAATAATCCAATTAATTGTGCCTATAGAAATCAACAATCTCATCGTTGAACTTGATTTTTTACACAGTCATTCACAATAGTAAACTCCTTAAGTAAAAACCCTTCGTCCGCCTCGACCTTGAAGATTTTAATACGTCACTAAGTTAATAAATAGAGTTTTCATTAACGCTATTTTAGGGGTGCAAATATAGGAAAAGAAAAAAGGCTAAAAAAAATAAAAGGCTAAAGTTTAAAGTGGAAAAGAAAACAATTAAGAATTAAGAATGAGTAATTAAGAATTACTCTATTCAGATAAGCAAATCAACGAATAATCAAATAAACTATTTGAAGAATTTAAGATATAATTTTATTCTTAAGTTTTGCTATTTGTTTGAAAGGAAACCTATACTGACGAAGTCCAAAATAATGATATTCTTGGGCTCCAAAGCTTTTATAAAATCTTGCTAGAGATTCATTATTTGAGCCTTCGAAGTCAAATACTTTATTTGAGTTACTATATTTTTTTATAAAGCTGCTAATAAGAAATGGCATTGCTGCTTTTTCTTTGCCTTCTTTGTTAAGTCCTGAGAAAAGGAAAATAAATCTAGTTTTACCAGACACAAATAAAGCCGCAGCAATAAGTGTGTTTTCCTTATTATAAACACCTACAATACTAGCTTTTCCCTTGTGTAAAAGCATATATGCTAATCTACCAAGTCGTACATAATCTTCTGGTGAATATACATTCAACTCACTGCCTTTATTTTCTTTAAATAGAGCTATTAATTCTTCAGGTTTTACATGCTCAGCTATTCTCAATTCTTGCTTGTCTGCCTTTTTTATATTACGCTTTAAATTTGTTGAGAACTGCTTATAGATATGCTCATAATCCTTAGCTAAATCTAGCTCCAAATTACGATTTTCAACTAATGAATAGTTCTTACGCTTTATGGTTACATAATATTTATTGAGATTCATTTCTATGAGCTTGAAATCTTTAGGAATAGCTTGTAGAAATTCATTTAATCTTGCAATTCCTTGCATTTCCGTTGAGAACAATCCCAACTGCTGCGTAAACACTGGTTGATAAATATATTTCACCCCAAACTTCTGTCTAAAAGGCAAAGGAAATACACTCAAATAATCATCATCCACAAGGGCATCCCACTCTCCTGCAACAATATCCAAATACCAAGAATACGCATAAATATAAGCCCCAACAGAATTGCTAATACACTTATCCCATTGGGTAAAATCTATTTCATCATGCTTTAGGTATTTTATCATTTGGAGTTATTGAGTTAAAAGTTATAAGTATTAAGTTGTTAGTTAAAAAACTTTCTTTGACATTGCTCCCTTTAGAACGGGAAATAAAATGAAAAAGGAAGTATTTTGATTTTAAATTAACAACATTGTAAGTTGCGAAGTTACATTATTATATTATTGTTTTTATCTATTAAAACAATACTCTGTTGACTTTTTGTTTCTCGCAAAGCCGCAAAGCCGCAACGGTCTGGTTTACAATAATTTATATAAATTCTACTATTACTCGTAATTACCTACATATCAATAATTTATGAAATCATAACGAACTATTATTAAAATACAATTTGAAAAATATCGTAATGACCTAAAACACATCTAGAGTTATTATCTTAGAACATATTCAATCTATTCAGCCTCCATCTGTCGATACCTCTTTCTGGCTTCAACAATAAAAAGACTACCATAATAATCCATAATAATCTTTTTATATATCTCCTTTGCTTTTGCTTTATTGTTCAAAATATTATCATTTAACCTTGCTCTTTCAATCAGAGCATTATCTGCTACAGTACCATAGGGGTTATATTCGAATGTTTTATCAAAGAGCGAATCTGCTAAAGTATATTTCTTCATTTCCATGGCTATTTTAGCCTTCTTATACCAAGCATCATCAATTATTTCGTAATGCGGAAATATGTTAATCAAAGTATCGAGAGTGCTAATTGCTTCATTGTATTTATGCTGATATGCAAGCAAATCGGCTTTAGAATATATACTCAGTGCATCATAAGAGCTATCAGGGCTAATATTCTCTGTTATAAGTAGATACAATTCTATAGCATCGTTGGCAATTAGTTTGGAAGTGGCTCCACTAAGCACTTTTAGTTGAACTTTCGCCCACTCCATTTCTCCCACATAATAATAAAACTTAGCAGCTTTAAATTTTGCTTCATAGCCAATGGGCTCGTTTTTATGAGCCTTTTCTACTTGCTTATAAATTTGACTTGCCCCCCATTTCTCACCTGAGAAAAGCATCATATCTGCAAGTTGAATCTTAGCCTTAGCTTTGAGTGTAGCTTGTACATTTCTCATATTCTGAATGGGAGAGAGAAGTTCTTTTGCATCATCTATTTTATTTAGATAAAACGCCTGTAGATAAGCAAGATTCATCATCATTTGCGCCGTTGTAGCATTCTGTCCATATTGAACTAATTTAGCTTGATACGATTTTTCCAATTCCAATAATTCATCTTCTGTATATTTACCATCAGCCGTTATTCTCATAAATCTAGCATTCAAAAGTTTTAACTCAGAAGTAGAAGAATATCTGTTATCAGAACCAAAAGCAACAATATACTCAAAAGTCTCAATAGCAAGAGAGTATTCCTTATTTGACAAGAGAATATTACCTAGGTTAAACACCCTTTCACCTTGCTCATTAAACTGTAAATCCAATGCTTTAGCTTGTATTAATGCTATCTGAAATTCTTTTTTCTGAATAGAATACCAGTATAAAAACTCTGAATATAAAGTCTCATTGGGATGTTTTTGAGTTCCTTTAAGAAGTTCGGTTTTCAAGGCTTCCGAAATTTCATCTTGACTAGGATCGGTGATAATAATCTGAAGTTTGGACTTAACTTCTGCAATATATTTATCGTCAATTAAGGCATATTCCAGATATTCGTTTATCATGGAATTATAATCTCCCATCTTAAAATACAGGTCGGCAATTTCCATATTAAGCGGTGGATCTTTTATGCTATTTTTAGCTCGTAACATGGTTTTTAGGGCATAATTATTCATTCCTCTAACCATAAAAGCATCGGAAAGTTCAGTTACAACATCTCTTGTTTTATTACTCTTTTTAATAATTTTTTCATAAACCTTATTTGCTTTATCCACTTTACCAGATTTTTGCAAAACAAAAGCTTCTTCAACTTTATACTTAGTGCTTTCAGAATTTTTTTTTGCAACAGAATGAACAAATTTCTTTGCCTCATCATAATCTTTAAGTTCAAAAAGACAATTTAGATAATAGTTGTAATAAATAGAGGTTGGCTTTTTCTGATATACTTTCTTATATAGTTCCGCAGCTTTATCGTAGTCTTTATTCTGATAAAACTGGAGAGCTAATTTCTCATCAACATCGCTTTGAGCTTTTGTAAAAAGAGAAAACAGCACTAGAAACCCAATAATAATTATTCTAAAGTGTTGTTTTATGTGCATATGTGCTCCAAGCATAATCTTTTACTTCTAATGAAAACAAATAATATTCTTGGTCTATAAAAAGCCTAATCAATAAACTCAAAACCTGTATAAGGAATCAAAGCCTTAGGAATTCTAATACCCTCAGGAGTTTGATTATTTTCAAGTAAAGCAGCAACTATACGTGGCAATGCCAAAGCACTTCCATTTAAAGTATGAGCTAATTGAGTTTTCCCATTTTCATCTTTAAAACGAAGTTTCAAACGATTGGCTTGATACGCCTCAAAATTAGAAACCGAACTAACTTCCAACCATCGCTTCTGAGCAGCAGAATAAACTTCCATATCGTAAGTAAGAGCAGAAGTAAAGCTCAAATCACCTCCACAAAGTCGAAGAAGACGATAAGGCAATTCTAATTTTACCAAAATAGATTGCACATATTCACTCATCTCTTCAAGGCGAGCGTAAGAATTCTCTGGATGGTCTATTACAACTATTTCTACTTTATCGAACTGATGAAGTCTATTTAAACCACGAACATCCTTTCCATAAGAACCAGCTTCTCGCCTAAAACACTGAGAATAAGCTGTATTCTTTATTGGAAAATCTTTAGCATTTACTATTACATCACGATAAATGTTAGTGATTGGCACTTCCGCAGTAGGAATTAAGTATAAGTCATCTTCACCAACATAATACATCTGACCATCTTTATCAGGTAACTGACCTGTTCCGTAGCCAGATTCTTTATTTACCATTAAAGGAGGCTGAACTTCTCTAAATCCTGCATTAGTAGCTTCATCAAGGAAGAAATTAATTAATGCTCTTTGCAAGCGAGCACCTTTTCCTTTGTACACAGGAAATCCTGCACCAGTAATTTTAGTTCCTAATTTGAAATCTATAATGTCATATTTATCAGTAAGTTCCCAATGTGGGAGTGCTTTTTCATACAATTTTGGAATCTCCCCCACATTCTTTATCACTTCATTATCCTCATCAGAATTACCAGCAGCCACACTTGGATGAGCAATATTTGGCACTTTCAATAATAAATCTGTTAGTTCTTTCTGTAGTTCCGAAAGATTTTCATTTAATGTCTTTGAAAGCTCTTTCAATTCAGCTGTTTGTTGCTTTTTAGCATTAGCTTCTTCTATTTTACC
>QMPB01000290.1 GCA_003648395.1 Bacteroidota bacterium | reverse complement strand
TACTAAGCCTAATTGACTTTCTGTCAGTTAGGCTTTTTTTTGGAATTGATATTAATTTAAGTAATAAAATACTTTAATAATGGCTTTGAATAAAATTTTATACAAGGGAAAAACAATTTTCTTTAATGATTGGACTAATCTTAAAAGCCCAAAGGACTTTGCTCCTAAAATTGAAGAAGGAAACGATAATACGAAGTATTTAGTTGATTTACGTAAAAAAGATGTTTTAACTCTTACTGATGTTACAGGTTCTTTTACTTTTGGAGAAACAATACAGTGGATAAAAAATGCAGCAAAACTTGCTAAACCAATAACAAAAAAATCAGCAACTGTTGGACTATCTACATCTAAAAAAATATTATTAAATTCATTAAATTCGTTTACTAAATCAGAGGTAAAAGCTTTTGATACTATCGAGGAAGCCAAAGACTGGTTGGTTTCATAGTTTTTGTTTTAACTATTTACTTTTATTTTAGTTTGTAATTGATTATTTTTACCAAATGATAAAAAATTAATTGTAAATAAAAATACACTTCTCGTTTTATCAGTTCTAGGAGGAATATTTTTGCCTCATCTTGCTGATACTCTTGCTCCATTTACATTTTGGTTTCTTGCTATTGTTATGACATTCTCATTGTCTGGTTTGTCATTTAGGTAATTATTTCCCCTAAAGACCGTTGTAAAACCTATGCTTACAGGAATATTTCTTAATTATTTGGTTTTTGGTAGTGCCCTTTTATTTGTTGCGTCAATATTCTTTGATACTAGCTCCGACCTGTTTATTGGGTTTGTTATTATTGCAGCTAATCCTCCAGGTGTTGCTATTATTCCTTTTTCAGTAAAACTTAATGGAAACCTAAATTATTCAATCGTTGGAGTATTTGGTGCTTTCTTAGCATCTATTGTTCTAACACCTGCAATTATTGAACTATTTGTTGGTGAAGGTGGAGTTGATTCAATGCAATTCCTGCAACTGTTATGAGTGTTCTTGTTCTAGTTTATTTATTAGTACTTGTTTTTGAAGGGAGCCTAAAAAGAAGTGATAAATAGATTTTAAAGTATGATTTGACAATTAGCTTCCTTATCTTTGCCAATTAAATCCTCACATCATGAAGATAAAATCTAAATTCGTTTGGTCTCAGTTAATAAAGTACTTTGGACAAGGACTTTTATTTGTAGTTCCTATTTTTGCAACATTTGCAGTTCTATATTATTTATTTCAGAAGTTAGACACCTTATTAAACCTTGATATTCCGGGTTTAGGTTTGGTGATAATTATTGGAGGTGTTACCATTGTTGGGTTTGTTGGTACTAGGTTAGTAACTACTCCTGCATTTAAAGGAATTGATAGACTAATAAACAGAGCACCTATTGTTAAGATAATATACAGTTCAGTAAAAGATCTTTTGGAAGCGTTTGTGGGAAGTAAGAAAAAATTTACAGAACCTGTTATTATTAAAATTAATAATGACTCTGATGTAAGTCAAATAGGGTTTCTTACTCAAACAGATTTAACAGATTTAGGAATTAAAGAGGGATTTGTTAGTGTTTATGTTCCCTTTTCATATAGTATTATGGGGAATGTGTATGTTGTGCCTAGAGTTAATGTGAAAAAGCTTGATTCGTCACCAACTGAAACTATGAAATTTGTTGTTTCAGGAGGTATAACTAATGTAAAAGAACAGAGAAAAGAAAAAGAAATTAAATAAGATTTTTATTATGCAGTGGAAATTAGAAGAATTAGATGAGAATAAAGTAAAATCTCGAATAGAAGAAATACTAAAAGGAGAATCACAACTATTCTCAGAAAAAGAGGTGCTTAGAAAAGTACTAAATAGTATAGATTTAACTACTCTAGAAGGTAAAGACACAAATAAAACCGCAACAGAATTGTGTAAGCAAGCAAGAAGTTTTCATTCCAATCGCCCTGATGTGCCCAATGTTGCAGCAGTATGTTTTTATCCACCTTTTGCTGCTTTGGCAAAGGCTCAACTCCAGAATACAGGTATTAATGTGGCTTGTGTGGCAGGCGCTTTTCCAAGTGGACAGTCACCATTACCAATACGTATTGCAGAGGTAAAGTATGCGGTTGAACAAGGTGCCGATGAGATTGATATGGTGATTTCTAGAGGTAGATTTTTGGAAGAAGATTACGAATATGTCTTTAATGAAGTTAAGGAAATTAAAGCAGCATGTGGTGATGCGCATTTAAAGGTAATTCTTGAAACAGGTGAATTGAAAGATCTTAATAAAGTTAAACTAGCATCAGAAATTGCCATTGCAGCAGGAGCTAATTTTATTAAAACCTCAACAGGTAAAATGCAACCAGCAGCTACTCTTGAAGCCTTTATTGTAATGCTTGATGTAATAAAAGCTCATTACGATAAAACTGGAGTTATGATTGGTATTAAACCAGCAGGAGGTATCTCTGAAGTTGAGGTTGCAAAGCAATATTTTCTTGTGCTTGAAGCAGTGCTTGGAGAGCCATGGATGAATAATAAATGGTTTAGAATTGGAGCTAGTCGCTTGGCAGGTAGAGTACTTGAAGCGCTTTTGAAGTTAAAGTAAAAATGTTTATTGAAGAGTTGTTGTTGTTAATATGAAAAGCAACGCGATAAAATCGCTCAGCATTTGAGTTTAAAAAAAATTAAAATAATAATAGCTCTCGAATTTTATCCGAGAGCTATTATATTTAAAGACCTTAGGAATTATACTTCATTATTGACTACGAAGTAGTCAAAGGTAAATATCCTAGTAGGTACTGCTAGGAAACGAGTACAAAGTACGAGGTACAGAGAAAACAACAAACAGATAATCAACCCCCAATTCTTCATTTTATTCCCCATTTTATGTAATAAAACAGCTTTTTCAGATTATCTTTTTTTCATATAAAATTATTCGCTATTTTTTCTTACTTTTACGTCCCTTTAAGAGGAAAATCATATTTTATACATATAAAATTAGTTCATATGAAAACATTTAAAGATAATGACATTAAAAACATTGCATTAGTTGGCGGGGCCAAGTCTGGAAAGACCACACTAGCCGAGGCTATGCTTTTCGAAGGAGGAAAAATTAAACGTCGAGGTTCTATTGAAGACAAGAATACCGTTTCTGATTATAGAGATATTGAATTAGATAAAGGAGGTTCTGTTGTTTCTACTATTATGCATACAGAGTATAATAATAAGAAAATTAATATAATAGATACTCCAGGAACTTCTGATTATGTGGGAGAAGTAGTAACTGCTCTTAATGTTGCTGATACAGCACTTTTGGTTGTTGATACACATGAAGGTCTTAATGTTGGAGTTGAAATAGCTTGGAGAAATACTTCTAAATTAAATATGCCAGTTGTTTTTATTATGAATCAATTGGATCATGAAAAATCTAATTTTGAAGAAACTTTAGCACAGTTAAAAAATGCTTATGGTGATAAAGTAACTGTTGCCCAATATCCGATTAATCAAGGTCCAGACTTTGATACAGTAATTGATTTGGTTTATATGAAGCAAATCAAATATAGTAAAGGTGGAGGCGATGCTGAAATTACTGATATTCCTGAATCTGAAAAGGAAAAAGCATTAGAGATGGAAAAAGCTCTAATAGAAGCAGCAGCTGAAGGCTCTGAGGAGCTAATGGAAATTTATTTTGAAAATGATACTCTAACCATTGATCAATTGCGTGAAGGTATTAGATTAGGTGTTGCAAACAGAGCTTATTTTCCTGTATTTATTACTTCTGCTAAGCAGTGTATCGGTGCCGGTCGTATTCTTGAGTTTATCGCTCTTTCTGCACCTCGCCCAGGTCGTCGTTATAGAAAGACTACTGATGGTGTGAAAATGAATTCAAATCTTGAGGATCCTACTACTTTATTTGTTTTTAAAACTGAAATTGAACCTCATTTGGGTGAAGTTTCTTATTTTAGAGTTTATGGTGGTTCTGTAGAAGAAGGTATGGATCTTATTAATACCACTACAGGTTCTAAGGAAAGATTATCACAAATTTTGTTAAGCAATGGTAAGACTAGAGATAAAGTTGAAAAACTATATGCTGGTGATATTGGTGCTGCTATTAAGTTGAAATCTACAGGTACTAATGATACACTCGCTGATTTTTCTCATAAAGAAGTTAAACTGGAAGAGATTGTTTTTCCAGATCCAATTTATAGCGTTGCTATTAAGGCAATTAACTCCACTGATGATGAAAAATTAGGTCTATTGTTGAACGAAATGCACAAAACGGATCCTTCTTTCGGTGTTCAATATTCAAGAGAATTGAAACAGCTTATTATTTCAGGTATGGGTGAGCAGCATATTAATATTGCTAAATGGTATTTTGATAAAATTTATAAAATAGACTTTGAGTTTATTACTCCTAAAATTCCATATCGTGAGACTATAACTAAAACGGCAAGAGCTAATTATAAGCATAAAAAGCAATCAGGAGGCTCTGGACAGTTTGGTGAAGTTCATATGATGATTCAGCCTTATAGTGAAGGATATCCTCATCCTACAGATTTTAATGTTCGTCATACTGATGAGCATATATTGGAATGGGGTGGTAAATTAATGTTCCACAACTGTATAGTTGGTGGTGCTATTGATACTCGATTTATGCCAGCTATCCTTAAAGGAATAAATGAGAAAATGGAAGAAGGACCTTTAACAGGTTCTTATGCTCGTGATATTGTTGTTTATATTTACGATGGTAAAATGCATGCCGTTGACTCTAACGAGATTTCATTTAAACTAGCTGGTCGCCATGCCTTTAGCACTGCTTTTAAGAATGCAGGTCCTAAAATAATGGAGCCTATATATAATGTAGAAGTATTAGTTCCTGAAGAAATGATGGGTAGTGTAATGACTGATTTACAGGGTCGTAGAGCTATGATTATGGGTATGGATGCTGAAGGCCATTATCAGAAAATTTCTGCTAGAGTTCCTCTCGCTGAAATGAATAGATATAGCACCTCTCTTAGTTCATTAACTTCGGGTAGAGGTACATTCTCAATGACTTATGCTGATTATTCTCAGCTTCCAAGTGATGTTCAGTCTGACCTTCTTAAGAAGTACGCTGAAGAACAAGAAGATGAATAGAATATTTCTTTATATAAACAAGAAAAGCTCCAATTTATTGGGGCTTTTTTTGTTTAGTCTAGTATTTATTATCTATTTCTCGTAAAAGTGCATCTCACTTACATATTCAAAAACTCTATGTGGAAGTAAATACCTAACATTCTTTCCTTCTTTAATACTTCGCCTAATAAATGATGAGCTTATCTCCATCTGAGGAACATCATTAACCATTATTACATTCTTTAATTCTTGAAATTCCGATTTCTTTGTATTTGGTCTTGGGTAAACATAAATCTTATAATTATTTATTATTACCTCATAGTTTTTCCACTTATTAATATTTACAATATTATCTTCTCCCATTATTAATGAAAAGTCTTTCATTGGATATTTCTCTTCCAAAAAGGCTAGTGTATGTGTTGTATAAGATGGAGTTGGCATATTGAATTCAATATTTGATGCCCAAAGCTTTGGGTTGTCTTCTACAGCATAATTCACCAAAGCAAATCGATGATGATTGGCTAGTAAACTGCTTTTCTTTTTGAATGGACTCTGGGGTGAAATTATAAACCATACCTCATCTAAATCCGTATGCTCAACCATATGATTTGCTATAATAAGATGTCCCACATGTATTGGATTGAATGACCCAAAAAATAAGCCTGTTTTATTCTTCGATAATGTTGCCATTATTTAATAATTGTTCTAATTCGTAATCTATATTTATATGCTGACTTTTACACTCGTTTTTCAATATTGTAATATTAGTTTTTAGCTCTTTTACAATTGAATCAATTGCACTGTTATTAGCTTGATTACTATGTTGTTCTTTTTTTGTCACAATCACAGTTTTTAATGAAGAAACAAAATCTTTCAAAACGTCATAAAAAAAAGGATCAATATTAAATAATCCATCCATTAATATTTCTTCAGAAGTATCTTCCGTTGCGTCAAAATCACCTGGTGCAGACAGTGCATATATCTTCCGAAGTAGAATAATAAGGTAGTCTTTAGTTTCGCTCATTATGCAAATGTACTATTTTTTAATATTATTAGTATTAATTAATTGTAACAAATCAGTGTAAATTGCCTTTATTATTACAATTATAGAGTACTACGTATATCACTGACCCTGAAAGGGTCAAATACGAATAACCATGGGCGGAGCCCCATGGTTATGAATACTAATTCTAGAGG
>QMPB01000289.1 GCA_003648395.1 Bacteroidota bacterium | reverse complement strand
CTGAGAGAATCCATTTATAATAATAAGGAAAGAAAGGAGTAATAAGGATATGCGCATTATATTTATTGGTATTAGTTACAAAAGCGAAGATAGTTTAAAAATGTAAATAATAAAATTTTGAAATATTACTCAAACTTCTTAGCCTCTTCCCAATACACATCCATTTCAGAAAGGCTCATCTCGTCAATTGTTTTACCTGCTTTTGCAGAGGCTTGCTCCAAGTATTGAAAACGCTTAATAAATTTTCGATTGGTTTTCTCTATAGCTTCGTCTGGATTAACACCAATAAATCTACCATAATTAACAAGTGAGAATAATAAATCGCCAAACTCGCCTTCAATTTTATCTTGTGACTTTCCCGATTTTACCTCATGCTGTAGTTCGCCAATCTCCTCTTCTACTTTCTCCCAAACCTGCTCAGGCTTCTCCCAATCAAAACCAACACCTTTTACTTTTTCTTGTATTCGGATAGCCTTAATAAGCGGCGCCATGGAATCTGGAACTCCTCCAAGGACAGATTTTTTACCTTCTTTAAGCTTTAGTTTTTCCCAATTACGTTTTACCTCTTCGGCATCAACCACCGTAACATCACCATAAATATGCGGATGGCGAAATATTAGTTTTTCGCTAATGCCATTAAGAACATCCGTTATATCAAAAGCACCCTTCTCACTCCCTATTTTAGCATAAAAAATAAGGTGGAGCATTATATCCCCAACTTCCTCTTTCACACCTTGTATATCACCTTTCAGAATTGCATCTGACAATTCATAAGTTTCTTCAATAGTTAAGTAACGCAAGCTTTCTAAAGTTTGCTTCATATCCCAAGGGCAACCTTTGCGCAGGTCGTCCATAATATTTAATAATCGCTCAAATGCTTTTAATCGTGGATCCATAATTTATGAATTAAAAAAAGGTTCAATTTTTATATTTAAACCTTTAGAAAATTTTGTCATAATTTTTGGCTACGCCGTCAAAAATTCCGCCAAAATTTATTATATTTATTAATAAATGCCCAACCCTAAAGGGCTGGGCTATTAAATCTAATTATATTGTTTAATCTTTAGCAAAAAACGTTAAAGATAAGGTTTTGAAGTTATTTAAATCAGGAGCCCCGACGATAATAGTCGGGATGACTGTTTAAAATAACGCAATATTTGACGTTTTTTCGCAAAGATTAATACGCTTTTGCAAAAACAACCCTACCTTTAGAAGGCTTACCGGTATAGATACAAACTCCCTCTTCAGAATCTTCGTAATCCAATGGAATACTACGGATAGTTGCTTTTGTTTCGTCTTTGATCTTATTTTCAGTCTCGCTAGTACCATCCCAATGAGCCATCACAAAACCACCTTTATTTTTTATAATATATTTAAATTCATCCCAAGTGTCAACACTATTAGTATTGTCTTCTCTAAATTTTAGAGCTCTCAAATACAGGCTTTCTTGTATTTCTTCCAATAAGTCTAGCACTTTTTCTTTAAGGCCTTCCATAGCAGTAAACTCTTTGCTAAGAGTATCTCTACGAGCAAGTTCAACAGTACTATTTTTCAAATCGCGTGGCCCAATAGCTATACGTAAAGGCACACCTTTGAATTCCCATTCGGCAAATTTATAACCTGGTTTTTGAGTATCTCTATCGTCAAGCTTAACTCTAATACCAACTCTTTCAAGTTCTTTCTTTATCTCTTTACCTTTCTCAATAACAGCAATACGCTCTTCATCTTTACGATAAATTGGTACAATTACCACCTGATGTGGAGCTAGTTTAGGAGGCAGAACAAGTCCGCTATCATCAGAATGCGACATTATTAAACCACCAATTAGGCGAGTCGAAACTCCCCATGATGTTGCCCATACATGTTCTAATTTATTTTCTTTGCTCAAATATTTAACATCAAAAGCTTTCGCAAAATTTTGACCCAAGAAGTGAGAAGTACCCGCTTGAAGAGCTTTACCATCTTGCATAAGTGCTTCGATACAGAAAGTCTCCAAAGCGCCTGCAAAACGCTCATTTTCAGTTTTCACACCTTGTAATACAGGCATAGCCATAAACTCTTGAGCAAAAGTTGTATAAACACCAAGCATTTTTTCTGCCTCTTCAATTGCTTCTGGCTTAGTAGCATGAGCAGTATGACCTTCTTGCCATAAAAACTCAGCAGTACGAAGAAATAATCTAGTTCTCATTTCCCAGCGAACGACATTTGCCCACTGATTTACTAAGATAGGAAGATCTCGCCAAGACTTTACCCATTTACGATAAGTATCCCAAATAATGGTTTCACTAGTAGGACGAACAATTAATTCCTCAGTTAATTTAGCATCTGGATCAACAATAATTTTACCATCCTCATCATTTTTTAATCTATAATGAGTAACCACCGCACATTCCTTAGCAAAACCAGCAACATGTGCTGCTTCTTTACTAAAAAAAGATTTGGGAATAAATAATGGAAAATAAGCATTCTCATGCCCCGTGTCCTTAAACATCTTATCCAATGCAGCTTGCATCATCTCCCATATTGCATATCCATAAGGTTTTATAACCATGCTTCCTCTTACAGCAGAATTCTCTGCTAAATCAGCCTTTAATACAATATCATTGTACCATTTAGAATAATCTTCTTCTCTTGTTGCAAAATCTTTAGCCATACTTATTTTTGGTATAGTATTTGTTAATTGTGTAATCGAATCAATTCAATTGCAAAAGTAAATAATTATAAATAGTCATTGATGACTATTTTTAAAATAAATAAAGAGCCCAATTATGAAAAAAACGTACAATATTTTAGCCCTAATCGCACTGATAGCTATGTTTTCGTCGTGCGCATCTACACAATATGACTCGGCAGCATACGAGGACGACTCTTTTTATAATCCATTTCGCGAAACTCGCCTTGCTAAAAAACAAGAAAACCAACAAAATAAATTGGATAAAACAAATAAGCAAATTGCCGCTTATAACGATGGTGAAGAAGCAAATGTTGCCATTACAGATAATGTAGGCGATGAATATGCTGTTTCTGAAAGCAATTTGAATGATGATTATTATGACTATGAATATTCTGAAAGAATAAAGAGATTTCATAGTGATGATACTATAAATAGAGATTATTACGACGAATACTATACTTCATCTACAGGTTCTGACATTTATATTACTAATGTATATCCAGATAATAACTACGGATGGAACTCTGGCTTGTCATTTGGAATGAGCTTTGGTATGGGTTATGGTTATGGTTATGGCTACCCATATTACGGTAACCCATATTATGGTTATGGTTATCCATATTATGGAGGAGGCAGTTACTGGGCTGGTTATAATAATGGGTATTATGATGGATACTATAATGGTTCGGGAGGATATTACTCTGACTATGGTAATGGAGGCTATTATGGCAATAGCTCTGGTAATTATTATGGCCACCGAAACAGTACAAGTACAGGCGGTAGCTCTGGAAGTAGAGCTCCAAAAAATAATTCAACCGGATCAGACAATGGTCGCTCAGGTAAAGGTTCTAGTTCAACTGCAAGTTCATCTCCTCGATCAGCTCAGGCAACTACAGTAATTGGAGCAACAAAAGTTAGCAATACTAATGTTCCTTCAAGGTCAACAAAAGGAAGCAACTCTCTTTCAAGCTCTAGAGCGTCAAGTAAAACTTCTAAAACAGCAGATATTAGCACTAAAAGCAATGCTATTCCAAAATCAAGAGCATCATATAGCGCTGGCTCTAAAGCTAATTCTTCAAATGCTAAAACATATGCTAAACCTCGACAGTATAATACTTCAAGTTCTACTGCCAGTAAAAGAGGTTATTCTAAAAGCACTTCTAGAAGTAGCACTTCAAGTGTATCGCGTCCTTCTTCTACTTCTACAACACGCAATAATGCTAGTAGAAGTTCAAAAAGTTATACTCCTTCTAGAAGCAGTAATAGTAGAAATAGTTATAGCACACCACGACAAAGCTCAAAGCGTGCTTCGTCAAGCACTAAATCTTCTAATAGCAGATCGTATACTCCTTCAAGAAGTAGCAATAAAAGCTATCAGCCGTCAAGTAGTAAAAGTTCATCAAAAAGTAGCTATTCCGCACCATCTTCTTCAAGTAGGAGTTCATCTGGAAGCAGCAGCACTAGGTCAAGTTCATCAAGCTCTTCTCGTTCGTCATCAGGAGCTCGTCGTAAGTAATATTATTAAAAAGTATATAAAGATATTTAATATAAAACTAAATTATGAAACGAACATGACAAAATTTAATCTTAATATGACCCACAGGGACATGATTAAAATTTGTCTTGAGAGTTCCATATCACCGAATTAATAAATTTTAAACATATGAAACGAACATGACAAAATTTAATCTTAATATGACCCACAGGGGCATGATTAAAATATTGTTATGTGACTCCACCTGCCTGCAGTAGGCAGGTATCACCGAATTAATAAATTTTAAACATATGAAGCACTATATATTACTTTTATTTACACTTATCATTTATTCTACAACTTCGGCACAAAATGAGGTTGACATACTTAGGTACTCACAGTATCAAATTGGGGGCACCGCACGATCTATTGGTTTTGGAGGAGCATTAGGCACTTTAGGAGCTGATTATACTTCAGTGTCTATTAATCCTGCTGCAATTGGTTTATATAGAAAATCTGTATTTAGTATTACACCAACAGTATATTTTGCAAATGTAGATGCAAAAATGGGGGATAATACTACAAGCGGCTTTAAGGATAATTTTAATTTAAACAGTTATGGACTTGTGTTTGTAACACAAACTGGATCTAAAAATGGTTGGAAAGCTTTACAATTTGGTATTGGTGTAAATAGAACTAATAATTATAACCACACAACAAATATAATTAATGATAATAAAGAAACATCATTAATGACAGACTATATTCAACAAGCAAATGGTACACATCCTGATGATCTTGATCCTTTCTCCACTGATTTGGCATGGTATAATTGGCTAATTGACACAATTCAAGGTGGAAATAACACATACTTTAGTGATATCGAAAACGGAGGAGTCCGTCAAGAATTAAAGAAAAGAAACTGGGGGTCAGTAAATGAAATGGCTCTTAATTTTGGAGGATCATATAATGATGTATTCTATATAGGTGCTGGAATAGGATTTCCTTTTGCAAGGTTTTTTGAAGAATCGGAATACTCAGAATTTGATGCCGCTGATACTATTCCTTATTTTAATAGTTTCATTAGAGATGAGTATATTGAAACTCATGGTAATGGTGTAAATTTAAAGATTGGAATTATAGTTCGACCAACAGGATTTTTAAGAATAGGACTTGCTTTCCAATCTCCTACTTGGTATAATATGAATGACACATGGAATACTAAGATAACACGATATTGGGATGATGGCACTAATGATAAAAAATCATCGCCACGAGGTGAATATAATTACGACCTAACTACACCAATGAAACTTAACGGTAGCTTTACTTTAACCATAGCACGTTTTCTATTAATAAGTTCGGATATAGATTACGTAAACTACAGTTCTGGTAGATTAAGTGCAAGAGATTATGATTTTTTTGACGAAAATGCTAAAGCAAGAGATAGCTATAAATCAACTGTAAATCTTAGAGCAGGAGCTGAAATTAGATTAAGACCTCTATCCTTTAGAGTTGGATTACAAAGATATGGCAATGCATATAATGACGACATTAATAGTAGTGTAAAATATATTGCAAGCGCCGGACTAGGCTATAGAACTAGAGACTTCTTTCTTGACTTAGCTTACTCATATTCAATTAATAGTAGTGATTATTATATGTATAATCCAGACTTAATTGATGCTGCTAGTTTAGAGATAAAAGAAAACAGAATAGCCTTAACGGCGGGATATAAATTCTAGAAGAATACTCAATATTTCTAAAAGAAAGCTTTATTATCAATTAATAATGATAATCAAGCTTTCTTTTTTTTGAATAAATTTTCATTAACTTTGTGGCAACCTAAACACATAGTCATGCGCAAATTATCAAACAACGAACTTAATAGAGTTTCCGTTGAACAATTTAAGAACTCTAAGAAAATTCCTCTCACTATCGTTCTCGATAATATAAGAAGCCTATCAAATGTAGGTTCTGTTTTTAGAACTGCCGATGCTTTTATTATTAAAGAAATTATTCTTTGTGGAATTACGGCAAAGCCCCCGCACAGAGAAATCCATAAAACTGCTCTTGGCGCCACCGAAAGTGTTGATTGGCGTTATTTTGAGCATACTATTGACGCTGT
>QMPB01000288.1 GCA_003648395.1 Bacteroidota bacterium | reverse complement strand
TTGCGACAAATGATAGTGTTAAGGTAAAGAGATATATTACTAAAAGGTCTGATCTAAAGGATGATGAAAGTTTTGATGCGATAGTTAAGGAAGGATACAATACTTATAAAAGATTGCAATATAAAACAACTAAATTGCGTAGACAAAGAACTACTATTGGTAAAATTGCTAATCAAAATGATAAATTAATTGAAGAATATACTGCCAAAGGTGATGAGAAATCTTTGGCAATGGCTAAAGAATATGAAGAAGCCGCTAAAATATCTAGAGATATTGGTAAAGAACTTGGAGAACAAATTAAAAAAACAGAGAAAGTAACCGAGCAGGTATTAATTCAAGCTGGAAATTTGCAAAAACAGGCAGGTTTGCATCAAAAAGATTCAGTTGAAGAGGTTTTCAAAAAGATTCAAGACTTAAATTCTATTGTAGAAGACTTTAAAGAACCAACAAAGGAGATTGTTGATCAGAAATATGCTTTGGTACGTGCAGCAAAAGAGAAAGCTGCACTAAGGATGATTGAAAATAGAACTGCAAAAAAGGAATTAGATCAATTAAATGCTGATGTTACTGAATATGAAGAGGCAATGAAAGTTTCGGAAGATGCTGATGAAAAGGCAGAGTATGCTGAAATGTTGGTTGCAATGAAGGCAGAAGTTAAGCAAAAGGCTGATAAACAGGCAAAACTTCAAGCTAGCTATGATAAATTACAAGCAGATGTTGATAAAGAGTCTGAAAAACTAACAGCGCTTAATTCTTCTTTAGAACAATATTACCAAGTTAGTAAGGCTTTAGAAGGAGAAAATATGAGTGAAGAGTTAGCCCAAACTATTGATAAAGATATTAAAGAAGTTCAGCAGAAGTCTGAGGAATATATATTAGCTAATGCACCAAAAGAAAAAGAAATAACCAATGATACTAGTGAGGTTGTTGCTGAGAATAGTATTGATAAACAAATAGAAGAGGTTAGTAAAAATATAAAAGGAAGTAAAAAAGGTGTGATTGCAGAACCTAAGAATGATATTATTTCTACTACTAAAGCAACTCAAAAAGCACAGAATGAAGCTAAGGCTGCTGCCGCAATAGTTGCAGCAAATGAAAATATTACTAATAATCAAGCAATAAGTAATAAAGAATTATCAGGAACAGAAGGTGTTGCAAATACTGAAAATAGTAATGAATTAGTTAATACTGAAAATAGTAAATTGAGTTATACGGATAGTCTTATTGGTGTTAATAGTAATAAAAAGTTATTAGTAAATAAGAATAATCTAGACTCTATAAATTTTGTTAAAGTAAGTGGTAATAGTAAATCAGATAAGAATAACCCTAATACTGATACTTCTACTATAGCTTTAAATGATAATACTCAAAATTCAGATAAACAAGAGTTAACAGAGGCTCAAGCATCTGCTGCACTTATAAATAAATCACATGGGAAAATTCCTAATAAGCAAAGTAATGTAGTAGAAGATACTAATGGAAATATCAATGAGACAATAACTAATAATGAAGTTGCGGGAGTAGAGGGTAATAGTCAAAACCAAAATATTACTGAAAATATTAGTAATGTTAATAAAGATGGACAAGTAAAACAAACTCAAAAAGAATCTATAAATAAAACACCTATAGAAATATCAAGTGTTGGGAACAGTAAAATTAATGTTGATGTAAATGGGGCAAAAGTAGCAGGGGGAGTAGCTGTAGAAGCTATAACTAATGCTAATTCTAGTAATGAAGATGAAAAACAGAACAGCATGAATACTTCCAGTGATTCATCGCTTGCATCTGTAGATATGCAGACTTTTAACTCTGATGTTAAGAAAATTCAAGAAACGGTAACGGCTAAAAGTAAAGAAGTTAGTAATATTGTAGAAAACAATAATAGTACTATCGTGAGCCTAGAAGCTTATGCAATAGAAGAATTTAAGAAGGCAGAGAAGGCAAAAGAAGATATTAGAAAGATGAAGAGAAATCCTAATATTGACAATGGAGTCACATTAGAAACCCTTCATGCTCAAGCAAATAAATCAGAGCTGTAGGCTAAGGTAGCTTATAAGAGAGCCGCTGATTTAAAAGTTCAGAATAAAAAATATGAACAAAGTATTGAACGCTTAGCAGTTATAGAGAACAATACTAATCAAATATTGAATGAAGCCAAAACTAATATTAATTCATCTGATTTATTGACTCAGAAGGCTAATATAAATACTGACCTATTTAATGTTAAAGCTGATATAGCTGATAATTCAGTAGAGAGTAATAAGGAAGAGATAATAAGTCAAAGTAAAGAATATATGCTTGTTGTTAAACAAGAAATGATTGATTCAGAACGAATTAATGATTCTTTAGTAGCCATTAAACAGCAAATTAGTAATAATGGGAATAATACTCAAGAGCTTGCTCGTATTGAAAGTAATTTAATTTCTAATCAGCAGAAATATAATATACTTAAGAAAAATGAACAACAACTTAATAATACTATTAATGAGGCCAAGTCAGCAGATTTGATTTTGAATAGTATAGCAATTACTGATAATACAAGCAATAACAAAACGATTTCAGAAGATGATAATGCTATAATTTCTAAATTGGCTGTGGCTCTAGAGGAAGAGAAGAAAGCAAATAAAATTATTGCTGAAAACTATTCTTCAAATAATGATGATAATGCAAATAGTAGCAATCCTAGTAATATTAATAATGATTACAGTAAATCAATAGCGCAAACAGAATTAATATCAGAAAGAAAATCTCAAATAAATACTAATGATACTGATATAGAAATACCTACATATCAAGGTGATAGTACTAAGGTAAAATTAGCAAAAGAATATCTTAAACCATCGTATGATGAATTAGAAAATATAGAATCCCGAAGAAATGATAATAAGTTATTGATGGCAAAGAGTATCGGTCTCGAAATTAGATATTCTCAAATGAGTTTAAATATTTCTAAGGATATAGTCAATATTAATGCTAAAATAAAGAATACAGCTGACGAATCCTTAAAAAATACCTATAAAGCGGACTTACAAGATAAAAAGGCTCAATATATAGCTATTAAGCGAAAGGAATCTGCAGCAGCAATATATACGGGAGTGTTAAAAGAGGAGCAAACTAAGTTAGATAATGAATACCAGTCAGTGAAAGATGAGTTTATTTCAAATAGACAATTAATTGAAAAAGGCTCAGAAAGTATCGCATTAAGCAGTGAGGCAACTAAGAAAAGTGAACTTAAACAAGAAACAGTTAATAAGGGTAATATTTATCTAACAAAATTAGAAAATGAAAACAAAAATCTGAATAATCAGATAGTTAAAATTGAAAATAGTATTGAGACAGAGAATACTAATTATGCTGAGTTAATGCAAAAACTTGATTCTAAAACTGCAAATTATGAAGAGGAAACAAGAGAGAATAAGCGTAAAGCTTTAGAAATAGAAATATCTAAGCTAGAAGAAGAAACCCAGCAGTCAAGGTATATTGTCAATAGTTACAAAAAGCAAAAAAACAATTTAGAAGCAGATATACAGAAGAAGAAGAATATTATTGAGGCTGTTAATACTCATATTGTTAGTTTGAAATCAGCTGAGGCTATTGACATTGCAGAAATATCTAGTAAACAAATTGATAATTCTTATGTGAATGATAAGGCTGTTGATACTGATATTTTTGAAATGGAATCTAGAATCAATAATGAGGAAATTGGTTTAGGTAGTGTTGAAGAAGAAGATAAACAAGAATTGCCATATTATAATGATAATTCTATAGATTTTGTTTATTTCGATAAAACAGATATTGCACAGCATAAAAAGCTACTTTTATTAGCTCAAGTAAAATTAATCAATAAGCAAATTGATATTCTTGCTCAACAATCTTTGAATACAGTTAGTATTAACGAAAAGGCTAAGATTAATGATGATGTGATGACTCTAAAGAAGGAGAGGGATGATGTTCAAACAAAAATATATAATCTTGATGCCTTTATTGTATCTGCTGGAGGTTCATCAAATAATAGAGGAAATTATTCTAGTAAGGAATTAATTTCTAAAATTAATCTACAGAAGGATAAATTTACAATGGCTTCCATATTACTTAGAGATACAGCAAGGTATTTTAATAAAGATGAGGAGCAAAAAATTCTTGATTTAGCTGCTGACTTAGAACATAAGACTACTCAACTTGATATGGCTATTATTGAAATCAATCAGATTGATAATATCAATATGTATCGTGAAAGGTTGATTGTATTGTCTGATATTCATTATAATATGAAGAATCAGCAATTAGCTAATTTAGTGCAATCTGAATTAGATAAAGCTGATGCAAATAATAAGCTTGCAGAACAAAGTCGAAAATCAGCTGAGAATAAGAAACTAAGTATTGATGAGCAAGAACAATTGAAATTGCAAGCTGTTGAGTATGAAACTGCCGCAACAAATATTCTTCAAAATACAATAAAAGAGTATGGTAACGAGCAGCAAATAGCAATGGTTTCTGAAAAAGCAAAAGCTGATGTTGCCAATAACGATGTTGCAGAAATAATACCAATTGCACAGAATAATGATACGCTGGACAATATAGCTGAATTAGTAGAAGAAAAAAGACTTATAGAGATTGAAAATAAAGCCAAACAGGATTCATTATATAGATTAAATGAGATTGCACAGAATAATGATACGTTGGACAATAGAGCTGAATTAGTAGAAGAAAAAAGACTTATAGAAATTGAAAATAAAGCCAAACAGGATTCATTATATAGATTAAATGAGATTACAGAGAATAATGATACGTTGGACAATATAGCTGAATTAGCAGGAGAAAAAAGACTTATAGAGATTGAAAATAAAGCCAAACAGGATTCATTATATAGATTAAATGAGATTGCACAGAATGATAGTGAAGCTAATAATAAACAAGAAGCCATTAGTAAAAGCAATATTGTAGCTGAAAGCAGCAACGAAGGTAATGCTATTGATAATGCTATAATAACAGTGAATATTGATAAAGCAAATGATGGAACTACTGTTAACAAAAATGCATCAAATAAAGTTAATGATAATAATGTAGATATTAATTCTACTGAAAATGCTAATTTAACTGTTACAAAAACTAATATAAAGGAAACAAAAGTAATAGAGAATACAGCTACAGATAAAGAAGATGTAAATAGTGAAACTATTAATAATCAATTTGATAATTCAAATTCTGTGGATTTAGTTTATTCAAATATAAATTTCCAAGAGATTACTTTAGAAGAATTAGCTAAAATTGATGAGAATAGATTGCCAGCAGATAAAGTAGAAGAATATAAGATTAGAAAAGCGGATATGCTTGGTATATATATAGGAAGTAGTAGTAGAAGTAAAGCCAAAATGTCGTTTTATAGTACAGAGGCAAGTATATTTATCAATCCACCATTACCACAAGGCTTAGTATTTAAAGTTCAGATTGCAGCCTTCCGTAAGCCTATTCCAGCAAATACATTTGGTGATATTAAACCAATAAATGGAGAAACAGCGCCAAACTCAGCATTTACAAGATATATGGCAGGTTTGTTTACTAATTATACATCGGCAAACCAATCGAAGAATACTATCAGGACAAAAGGCTATAAGGATGCTTTTGTAGTTGCATATTTTAATGGTAGAAGAATAAGTGTGCGCCAAGCAAGAACAATGATAGCAAACGGAACAGCTTATACTGATGCACAATTATTGGCAGTTGCTAATAAGTTGAAGGTTGATAATTATGGTCAATCCAAAGCAGCAGATGTAACTAGCTCAGCATATACTGGTGTTTCTATCGACAAAGCATTGAAGACGAATACAGGCATAGTTTATACTGTGCAGATAGGAGTATTTAGAGGTGTTAGAAGTTCTCAACGACTTGCCAATGCCACAGATATATTCTATAATATTACTACAAGAGGATATCATAGATATTTTTCAGGAAAGTATAATGATAAAACTGCTGCTGTAAATGCAAGAAATAAGATTCGTACAGATGGAATAAAAGATGCTTTTGTTATTGTTTTTAATAATGGTAAGCGTATAAGCATGGCTCAAGCTCAACAACTTAAGCAACAAACAGCAAACAATAAACAACAAATTATTAACAAGAAATCTGCTTCGTTATCAGATACACAACAATTAACAAACAACAAACAAGGTACAATAAATAAGATTGTTTTTAAAGTACAATTAGGTGCATTCAGAACCAATAGAGTAGGAGCTCAACTTCAAGAACTAGAAAGACTTAGTAATAATGGGCTCGATACTT
>QMPB01000287.1 GCA_003648395.1 Bacteroidota bacterium | reverse complement strand
TTCTTCAAAACCAGTAAATACTTGTTCAAAAGAATCGTCAGGTTGGTTTAAGCTTGTATATCTTATCTTAACCTTAATGGTTAGCCTGTTAAGTGCTGCGGTTTCGTCACCTTGTATCGCTACTGAATTTGTTTTATAATGTACAATTTCTCCCTCTAGGTGTAGTTCAGCATTTTGTTCCACAAGCTCTAAGCTTGTTTGGTTTACAAACTTATCGCGCATTGCATCAGTAAAATCTTGACTTAATGATGGTTTTACTAGTGTAGCCTTATTGGGAAAATAATCTATAGAGATTGTTTTAGCAGTAATAGGAGCTCCTGTAAATGAATAATTGATTTTACATGACTGTATAATGATTAATAATGATATCATTATTAGCAATTTATATCTATATATTATTTTATGATTCACGATAGTTAGCTAATATTATATTCTTTAATTTTACGATATAAAGTTCTTTCTGAAATTTCAAGATCCTCAGCAGCAAGTTTTCTTTTGCCATTATGTTTTTTTAGTGCCTGCTTTATCATTCTCACTTCCATATCTTGCAAACTTAGCGATTCATCAACAATTTCTGAGTCTTGTATAGTACCGTCATAAACATTATTTTGAAATGGCTTGTTGTCAAAATTTTGGTTGCTATATTCTGTTTGAGCAGGATGGGTTTTACTAATAGGATTTTCACTAAAATCAGAAAAAGAAAGATTGCTATCATCAGCATAATTGTCAATAGAGTTCTCTTGCTCTATAATATCTTTAACAATTTTAGTATCTGATTTCCTTAAAACCATAGCAACATCATCAACCTTCATAATATCATTTACCAATTTTTTCAAATCAGTGATATCATGTTTCATATCAAAAAGTACCTTATAAAGAATATCTCTTTCGTTAAGATTTTCGTGAGCAGGGTCCTTGAAGATTACAGGTAATCTACTAGTATATGAGTCTGGCAAGTATTTAATTACAGTTTCTTTTGAGATAAGCCTCTGTTCTTCAATTATAGATATTTGCTCTGTAACATTCTTCAACTGTCGAATATTTCCTTTCCATCTATAATTAAGGATTATTTCCTGAGCCTCAGGCATTAGTCTTAGTATGGGCATGCGATATTTATCGCTAAAATCTGCTGCGAATTTTCTAAAGAGTAATAGAATATCCTCTTTTCGTTCTCGTAAAGGTGGAATTGTAATAGGAACAGTATTTAATCTATAGTATAAATCCTCTCTAAATTTCCCTTCTTCTATAGCTTTTGTAAGATTAACATTTGTTGCTGCAATCACTCTAACATCAGTTTTCAATACTTTTGATGAGCCTACCTTCATAAACTCCTTATTCTCCAACACCCTAAGCAGTCTTGCTTGAGTTGCAGTAGGTAGTTCGGCAACTTCGTCTAAAAAAATTGTTCCACCATTTGTAACTTCAAAATACCCTTTACGATTTTCAGTAGCTCCAGTAAATGAACCCTTCTCATGGCCAAAAAGCTCTGAGTCTATCGTCCCCTCAGGAATAGCGCCACAGTTAATAGCTACATAATTACCATGCTTTCGGGCTCCTAATTGGTGAATTATTTTTGGAAAACTCTCTTTGCCAACACCACTTTCTCCAGAAATTAATACAGTTAGATCAGTTGGTGCTACTTGCATGGCAATTTCAATAGCTCTGTTTAAAGCTGTTGAACTCCCAATAATACCAAACCTTTGCTTTATTGATTGCTTATCCATTTCTTAACTATAGTTATAACTACAAAAGTATAGAAAAATCTTGGAAGTTTTTTAAGCTTTTATACCAATATTATGGCAAGTACTAAGAAGTTATTTTATAGTTTAGGGGAAATAGTAAAATAGCTAAGGTGATTCGTGTTATTCGAGTAATCCAATAGCTGTCGTATTGAATTTATATTACTAGATTATAAATAAATTAGGAAGTGTATTTTTTATAGAATGCTATTATCTGTTTTCCTACTTTATCTTTATTATAATTACTGACAGCATAATTTCTCATGGCTTCAATATCATATTTCTGATGTGTTTTTGCCATTTCTAAAATAGATTTACTAAGCATATCTTCATCTTTTGCATCTATCAATAGGCCAAATTCTTTGGGGAGAACTTCTGGTATAGCTCCAGTATTTGTTGCTATTACAGCTTTGCCTGCGGCTAAGCTTTCTGCAATTACTATTGCAAATGTTTCGTAATTGCTAAATAGGACTTGAAAATCACAAGAGTTTATTTTCTGACTAACTTCTTTTGGAGATAATTCTCCAGTAAACTCTATTTTGTTATCAAGCTTAAGCTTATTTGATAAGTCTATTGCCTTTTGATGATCCTGCCCAGCGCCAATCATTATTAATTCAAGATTTGGGTTTTCTGTACTAGCCCTTGCAAATGCTCTAATTATTCCACTCACATTTTTCGACTTATCTTCAAAGCATGAGATATGAAAAATACGAGTTTTAGAATCTTTTTTATCTCTTATACTTGGTGTAAAAATATCGGTATCAATGGAATTTGGTATTATTTCCCAATTTTTATTGATTAAACCATTTTGGTTCATAGCATTTTTTAGCGAATCAGAAACAGTACTCATTGCTGAGGCTTGTTTTACTACCTTTTTGGTCATAAATTTTCGTAATATGCCATTATATGAATCGTTAAAGGAATAATATCTAGACCAATGCTCGGTTATTACATATGGGATTTTGTATAATTGTTTAAGAATTAGAGCAATAACTCCAGCCCTTGTTAATATATGCACATGGTTAATGTCGGGCTTATTTCTTTTTTCTAATAAAATATTCCATCCTTTTTTATAAGACAAAAGCATTCTTATAATATTGATAAAAAATCCAAAAATAGGGGTATTGCATTTTTTGAAATATATGATTATCTCATATATACCATCAGTATCATTTTTTTCAACTTCATAAACGCTTACATTAGTATCGCTTGCAAGTACATATATTGCTGATACATTGGCATAGGGGAGTATTGATAATGCATGATTTTTTACAAATAGACCCAACATCGCATCATCGCGGTGCGGATACCAAGCGGGAAGAAATAAAATATTGAGTTTTTTTGATGTCATTTGATCAGCAAAGATATGGTTTTTTGATATAAAAAATAAAAGTGAAGAACGAAATAACAAAACCCCATTCTTCACTTTATAATCCTCAGATTTATAATGATTTAGTTGATAATGACCTTTCCTCTATATACAATTCCTGAAGAAGTTTTCAGACGAATAAAGTAAACTCCTCTAGCAAGACCTTTTAAATCTATTTGTCTAGTAGTTTTACCATATACACTGAACTTATTGTTATAAACTTCTGTGCCAAGAGCGTTTGTAATATTCAGTTCTAAGTCGCTATGTCCTATATCTCCAATTTCAAGATTAAATATTCCATTATTAGGATTTGGGAAAATAGAAACAGCAATATCATTATTCTGATAACTATTCAAGCTAGTGTTCTGTGCTTGAGCAGTATTAGCAGTATTAGACCTTGACGAATTATAATTTGTATTAACCTTTGTATATATCGAATCGGGATAACACGGATGTGGTGATATAATCTCTATTTGATAGAAAACATCTCCACTAGGAGGATTTAGGTCGGTATACGATGTAAGATTACTTTGTATTTGAGTAAGCAACTGCATATTTGTGCTATCACTACTTCTGTAAATCTTATAAGATCCAAAATTAAATCCTTCGTAATTTGTCCATATTAAATTCCAAACACCGCCTAAACCTGCATTGATAGTAAGGTGTAATGTTTTGTGAATAGGGCTAGGAGAAGTTTCCATTCCACATGTATCAACAGCTGTTATGCGATAACGATATGCCATCTGTGCAGGATTTGAATTCACATCTTCAAAAACGCTTTGAGTAGAGAATGCTTGACTTCCTATTAAGTCATAAATTCCAGCAACAGTTGATTCACGATATATTCTAAAGCTATCAATCAAATTACTATTTCTTCTTTCCCAGACTACACGGTTATGATTTGTAGCGGTGTCAATACCTACTATACAAATGTCAGGAACTTGTAAAAATGATGCATTTAATACATAAGGATCTGAAGCTGCAGTACAACCATTATTATCAGTAATAGTTACGATATAAGCTCCAGAAGATTTAACATAAATGCTTTGTAAGTTACTTCCGTTAGACCATTGATAAGCATTGAAAGATGTAGATACATATAGTTCCATACTATCATTTGTACAAGGTTGTATGCTTCCATTGGCAAGAATACTTGGTATAACAGTACTATACTGAGTTAAAGCAAATGGTTGTGAGAATACAGTACACGATGCATCAGCCACCATTAATTGATATAATCCTGTTGTATTTGCGTAAAGTATAGAGTCAGTTGCTCCAGCAATTATAGCACCATCAATTAGCCACTGATAACTAATGCCAGGAGTATGATCAAGAGCGAAAAACTTCACACTATCGCTAGGGCATACTTCATTTCCTCCAATATTACCTATATCAGCAATTATATTGCAAGGATTTGGGCTTCCTCCTGTACATGATATATAATCAGTTTTATTGAGAGTATCAATACAGCCTGTATTTACATTTTGTGCCACTAAACTTACAGAATAATCACCATCATAAGTATACTGATGGCTTGGGTTCACAAATGTTGAAGTGTTGCCATCTCCAAACGACCACATCCAATAATAATCAATGGCATTGATAGTTTGATTTGTATAATTTACTATAAATGGAGGTATATTAAAGCTTTGCTGATCAGCAACGAAATCAATATTGAAATCATTAGTATTAACAGTGATTTGTATTGAGTCTGATCTTTGCGAACAATAAGTATTAATATCAGTAACTTCTACTGTATACGAGCCCGATTGAGTTGCATTATACAGAGCTTGAGTACTAGTTGTGCTTATTCCATTTCTAAACCACTCGTATGTATAAGGACCAACATTTGCCGAAAGGGTAACATTTCCTCCTTCGCAGAAGTTAGTGTCTCCAATGGCAGTTATGTATGCTGGAGTTGTTTGAATAGTTATAGACTTGTCGACAATAGAAGAGAAACAATTATTCTCTTCAACAATTAGACTTACATTTTTCAAACCATCAGTATTCCAAATAATATTGTATGGTCCAGAGTTAGACCCTGAAGCTATAATTCCTGAATCAAAATTCCAATTATAGGAAGCTAAAGATCCAGAATTACCTGTATAACTCACACTTACCATATCATTATTACATGCTATGCTTGCTAATGTGAAATCACTAATAATTTCAGGATTTATAGTAATACTTATTGTGTCAGAAGTAGCTGTACATCCATTTGTATTTGTATTTAATATATAGTACATGCCCGTTTCACTTGCTATATAGAAAGATAGTGAATCTTGTGCACCAACTATATTTCCTGAAGTATCTGCCCATTGAAAACTATTAGATATTCCACTATTTGTAAATAGTGTAATGCCTTGTCCATAACATGCAGAGTCGTTGCCAATAAAATTAATATTAGCAAAGGCCTCAAGTACATTGGTGTAGTTTTGGAATAGGGTAGAAGTACAGCCGCTATCGCTAACTGTAAGCGTCAGATTTTTAACTCCTGAATTATCCCATATTAACTCATATGGACCTTCGTTATTACCAGAAATAACATTGGCATTATCAAAACTCCAATTGTATGTAGCTGTTGTACTTATTGTAGATCCGTAAGTTGCAAAAGCAATTTCTGATTTACAAACATTAGCATCAACCATAAAGTCTGCTGATGGTGTAGAAATAACTCTTATATCAGCATTTGAACTTGCTTCACAAGCATTGCTATCAGTATAAATATATGATATATTATGTAAGCCAATACCAGCTATTGCAGGAAAGAATTCTGATGAGTTTGTAGATACTCCTGTACCATAATAACTACCTCCAGAAGGATTTCCGCTAGATAATGATACTATTGTTTGATTCTCACAAGCGTTGGCAAAAGGGCTTAAGCTTACCGTTGGTAAAGCATTTATTACAATATCCACAGTATCGCTACCTTGGCAGCCATTATTGTCGACATAAGTATATGTATACTGATAAGAACCTGCTGCCACAGAGTTGAAATGGAATACATTATTTGTAGGCCCATCTCTAAAAAACTGACCTCCAGAAGGACTAGCAACAAGAATTAAAGAATCATCAGTTTGACAATATGCAGTGTTAATATTAGAAGAGAACATTACATTAGGAGCAGCATGAACCTGAGTAGTAGCTATATCAATATTCGAACAGCCATTATCAG
>QMPB01000286.1 GCA_003648395.1 Bacteroidota bacterium | reverse complement strand
CCCAAAGACCAGTATTTTAATATTAATCTTAAATCAGGAATTTATTTTATGGAAATTCGCAGCAATAATGGTGCTAAGGCTATTAAGTTTGTGGTGAATTAATTGGTGTCGATTTTATGTGATAATGAAAAAGGTGTCTATCTTATGGCCGCTTTTTTGTGAGATAAAGTGCCTGCCTGTGCATCATAAGTGAGCAGATGACTCAAAGTCATCAGCTCACTGTACCATATAGCGTGGAGTAAGACTTGACGTGATTGGAAAACGCAGGCTTTACGGAGCAAAGAGTGAAGATTTATCTGTGAGCAAATGCCCTACCTTCAAACTAAGAGAAAATACCTCTTAAATACCTATCTAATATATTATGTACTTTCCCAAGTCAAATCCCTAACGATTCTTATTAATTTCAAATTTCTCAGGGTAAACGCACATTAAATAATACTCTTATATAATAAATATTATTAATGCAGCTTTAAAACCTATCAAGTGCTTGCTGCTCAGTAAAAAAAAACAACTCAAAAAAAGTCATCGAATTACACGGATTAATCGAATTAATTTTTTCCGCTTGCGGAAATTAGTTAAAAAATTCGATTAATTAGCCCGCCTTCCGGCAGGCAGGTGTAATTCGATGATAAATTTGCGGCATAAATTTACATATATAGCTGTATATTACGACAGTAAAAGATACATAGTGGTTTGGTGACAATTAATATGCGTCTGCCCTGACAAATTTCTATGTTGACTTAGTATAAATAGTATATTTGCTAGCAGCTAACTTTTAAAATACAACTCATCATGAAACTATCTATTTTAGTAATTCTGATAATGCTAATTTCAGCAAAAGTGTATTCAAGAACATATGCAGCTTCAATAAGTTATAAGCAAACTCAATCCTTAACTTATGAGATTAATCTTCTGGTTTATCAGGACACATTTAATATTTGGACCTTTGTTAATTTAGATATTAATGGTAGTTATATGACTGTAAATCAGAAGTCGGTAAATATTATTGGTGATGTAGCTATAGTTAGTTATACAGGTAGTCACACTTTTGCTTCCAGTGGAAATTATACAATTCTTGCTGACTTAGGCAATAGAGAAGGAGGTATATGGAATATCCCCAACTCAATAAATGTGCTGATGGGAATAAAAGCAGAAATTACTGTTGGCTCTTTTACGCCAAATAATTCTGCTTATGATAGTATTTGTTTAGTAGATACCGTATTAGTAGATTCTGTTCTTATGGTAGATTTATCAATGTATGATTCTGATAATGACTCGTTATCGTATAAGTTACTTCCCTGTAGGCGCGATGATGGGTATTTTATTAATGGCTATTCTTTTCCTGGTCAATACCCAAATTTCCAACTCGATAGTATAACGGGAATTTTGCAATGGGATTCGCCTTCAATTGAGTATGCTCGATATAGCATTCTGCTGTCAGTAGAAGAATGGCGGGCTGGGATTATGATTTCTCGAACGGAGCATGAGCGTTATATTATTATTAAAGGACATAGTGGAATTAGTAATATGGCAAATAATAAATCATTGGGAATAGATATTTTTCCAAATCCTGCTAGCGAGAGCCTTCAAATCAATACCAAATTGGATATTAGGAATACTAATTATCAAATCTTTAATGTTATAGGGAAGAGTATTAAGAAAGGAAAAATTAAGGATAATGATGAGCGTATTTATTTGAAAGATTTCAAACCAGGGGTTTACATCCTAAGTATAATGATAGATTCGAAGATGTTCTCTCAAAAATTTATTGTTCAATAGTTATTGGGAGCTTATTAATAAATTTCCTTCTATTCTTGACTTCAGATATTTAGAAGTATAAAATGCAATAAATAATCATTCTAAATAGCGTTAGTTTACAGTTTCGTATTATGCAACTATTTAATAATTAATTAGTAAGGGTTTATTTTTTGGTTATCAAAAACAAATCCATTAAAAATTCTGATTCTACCTCATTTGTAAACTGACATATCTCACGCATTAACTGTACCTACAAAGACTTATAAAATTATTTTTGTGCTGTTAAATTTAATTTCTAACAATCGTCGCATGAATACTTCTTCTTTCTCTGTAAGTAAGTTTTTGTACAACTGGATAATTATGTTCGTTGTTTGGCTTGGATTCACCACATCGTTGGCTCCAGCAGAGCTTATTACTGGGGCTGTTGTCAGCCTAATTGCAGTTCTTATGGCTGCAAAATATCTTAATTGTTGTGGTTTAGATATCTTTCTTCCCAACAAACTCTTTTATATTGCTAAATATATTGGAGTATTTACAGTTGCCCTTATTAAATCAAATATTGATGTTGCTAAGCGAGTGCTTTCTCCTTCTTTACCTATTAACCCAGGTATTGTACAAATAGAAACAAAGCTAAGCAACGAATTTGCAAAAATGGTTTTGGCAAATACCATAACTCTTACACCAGGTACTCTTAGTGTGGATATGGTAGGCAGTACATATTATATCCACTGGATAGATGTTACTACCGAAGATCCCATAGAGGCTCATACGGCAATTGCAAAACAATTCGAAGATATTTTACTTAAAATATTTAAATAAAAGAATAGCTATGAATATAGTTTTTTACATCACATTTAGTTTAATAATACTAGCAGTAATTCTAAGCTTAGTACGATTTGTGAAAGGGCCTAGCTCTGCTGATCGTGTTGTGGCTTTAGATACCATGAGTATTATTGCCACTGCGGCTTTTGCCCTTTTGGCCTTAGTTTTCGACAGATACATCTATATTGATGTAGCATTAATTTATGCGGTTCTTGGCTTTATTGGAGTTATTGTAATTGCAAGATATTTGGAGGGCGCACTATGATGGAAATATTAGAATATATAGGTCTTGCCTTTGTGCTTATTGGAGGAATATTTCTTTTCCTTGGTGCATTGGGAATTTATCGTATGCCCGATGTTTATAATAGACTTCAGGCAGGAACAAAGGCCTCTACCATGGGCGCAATGAGCGTTATTATGGGCGTAGGTCTCATAGAGCCAGAGTGGTTCTTTAAATCATTAATAATCGTAATCTTTATTGCAATTGCAAATCCTCTAAGCTCACATGCTCTTGCACGTGGTGCTTATAGAGCGAGCCTTACTCCTTTTATGAAAAAGAAGATGGATGCTTATGATAAAGAGTTTCACCAAAAAAAGGAGGATTAAGATATGGTATTATTCACAATCGCAATAATCATTTTGGCAGTTATTTTGCTTGCTGTTGCAGTTTATGCAGTTATGCAAAAGGATTTGCTATTTGCAACTATAGCTACAGGTATTATTAGCCTTATTCTTTCTGTTATGTTTTTTCTATTACAAGCGCCAGATGTTGCGCTTACCGAAGCCGCAATTGGTATTGCTCTTACGACAATAATTTTTGTAATTACAATTCGTAATACTAGTAGAAGAGAAGATGAGGTTAGAATAACTGAAGAATCGCAAGCTGCTGAGATAGATAAAAAAATTAAGGCCAAAATTTAAAAGAAATCATTATGAAGAAAGTATTAGTACTTTTATTATTGGTAGTAGTGGGATACTCACTATATGTACCTCTTTCTCAAATAGAATTTGGCACTGATAGAATGGGCAGTATCGAAAACCCAACTACTGTTGGAGCGTATTATTTAAGTAAAACTCCTAGCGAGCTTTCTGTTGCTAATGTTATTACTGCAATTGTAGTAAACTATAGAGGCTTTGATACTCTTGGAGAAGTTTCAGTACTTTTCTTAGCTGCCACAGGTATAGGAAGTATCCTTTATCGTCGTAGAAAAGAAGGCGAACATTCAGAAACAATTTCTAAACCTAGTTCTCAATTATTACAAGCTGGAGCTAAGCTTATTTACCCAGCAATTCTTGTGCTTGGTGCTTATGTATTTATTCACGGGCACCTTACTCCTGGTGGAGGTTTTCAAGGAGGGGCAATTATTGCCACAGGATTTCTGCTTATGATGATGTCGTATAAAGATTTCCATATGAATCACACTGTCCTTACATGGGTAGAGTCTCTTGCGGGGATTACATTTGTAGGTGTTGGTATTGGTGGTCTAATTGTAGGAACAACATTCCTTGAAAATTTTATGCCAGTAGGCACACTTAACGACCTATTTTCTGGTGGTATTATTCCAATAATTTATGTGGCTGTTGGTTTTAAGGTTGCTGCCGAATTAGCAGGGGTTCTAGATACATTATTAAGTATTAAAGAAAATTAAGAAATATGGAAAATATAGATATTAACCAATTATTAAGTATAGCAGTATTTGGCGCTGCAGTTGGCCTAATCCTTATAGGATTGTATGCTGTACTTATAAAAAAGCACCTTATCAAAATTGTGATAGGTCTTTCAATTATAGATGCAGGTATTCATCTTCTTTTTATAGCAATAGGATATATCAATAATGGTACATCGCCTATTTTTTCTGAAAAAGGAATAAGCCTAGTTAATGAAGGCGTAAAAATGGTAGACCCAGTGCCTCAAGCACTTGTTCTTACTGCCATTGTTATCGGCTTTGGTGTTACAGCTGTAGCCCTTTCATTAGTTATTCGCTTATACCGTCATCATCAAACTGCTCGTATTGACCAAATAAAGACATTAAAATGGTAGTAAGTCCTGTACATTTTATCGCAGTGCCGTTATTGGCCGCTTTTCTTATGCCTATATTGGCAAAAGTTAATAAGAATCTTCTAAGAATTATTCCTGGAATAGTTCTCACATACCTCGGATATGTTTCTGTGGTACTTATGAATAGAGTTGCAACCGAGGGTACTATTATCGAAGTGCTTGCTGGTTGGAGTGCTCCATGGGGAATAAACCTTGTTTATACTCCTTTCACAGGATTCCTTGCTACTCTTATGATTGCAATGTCATTCCTTATTTGGCTTTATAGCTTTAAGTTTAAACAAGTGGATAATCAGCCAGCTCTGAAATATTTTATTCTTCAGATGATGCTTACCACGGGTTCTGTAGGGCTTGTGCTTACAGGTGATATTTTCAACTTCTTTGTATTTATGGAAATTATTGCTCTTTCATCATATGCTCTTACAGCTTTCTACCGCGATAGAAACGGTGCCGAAGCTGCTTTTAAGTATTTGCTGATAGGTGCTTTTTCCTCTACTCTTATTCTATTGGGTATAGTTTTATTATACTCTCAGGTTGGAACTCTAAATATGGCAGAAATTGCTGTTCGTATGCATGATGTTCCTACCCCAATGAAAGTAAGTATATTAATACTTTTCCTTGTAGGTATAGGTATTGAAGCCGAGATGTTCCCATTAAATGGTTGGGCTCCGGATGCGTATTCGCAGGCTCCTAGTCCTGTTGGAGTTGCTTTTGCAGCTTTAGTTGTTAAGGCTGGCGTTTATGGCTTAGTTCGTATTGTTTATACTCTTTTCGATTTAGATGGTACTGGCTCTTTCCTAGTTGTTATGGGAGGAATTACTCTTGTGGTGGCTGAGGTTACGGCTCTTCGCCAAACTTCATTAAAGCGTATGCTTGCTTATTCGAGTATTGGCCAAATGGGATTTGTTCTTATTGCTTTCGGAATAGGAACTCATGAAGCTGTATTTGGTGCCATATTCCTTATGTTTAATCACGCTATTATTAAAGGCTTATTATTCATGTCGGGAAGTTACCTAGTTTATAATACTCCTAATAAAGAAATTAAATACCTTTCGGGATACGGTATGAAAATGCCATTAATATCCTTATTCTTTTCTCTTGGTGCTTTAGCAATAGTTGGTCTTCCTCCTTTTGCTGGTTTCTGGAGCAAATTATATATACTCCTTGCAGCTGCCGATAGTGCTCTTTATGGTCTTATAGCTCTTATTCTTGCTGTAAGTATTATCGAAATAGTTTATTATTTCAGAGTAGTTGGTAGATTATATTTTGGAAAAGCTGCCGAGGGTAGTATTATGCAAAAGCCTACTGTTGGTGGTGTTATTGCTATGTCTATTCTTGCTATTGCAATATTAGTAGTTGGTATTTATCCTGATATTATTACAGGATATATCGATAATGCGGCTTCTGCCATTTTGGATACCGATATGTATATAAAGAATGTATTAGGAGCAGTTAATGAGATAACCCCAGTTGAAAACATTATACAATAGAACCTATGAACAGTTTATTATTAATAATTCTTATTTTATTGGGAGGTGCAGTTTTAGCTTATTTGGCAAAACGCATAACTCCTATGTTGAGCAGTATTGTTAGCTTTCTGGCCATTAGTTCTGCTACAGCGGTTTTCTTCACTATGACTTCTAGTACAGAT
>QMPB01000285.1 GCA_003648395.1 Bacteroidota bacterium | reverse complement strand
TATTTTTAATCGGAGGTCTAAACAATAGTTTATTAGGACAAGCAGAAACAATTGGCGCAATGGATTCACCAATGGCATTTTTAGGTATATTATTCTCTATTGCATTTAGCATTTCTGTAATATTTACAATATTTACAAAACAAGAACTAAGACTTAAAATAAAGGAAATTGGATTTGGAGTATTGCTTGGAACTTTCAACTTTGCATCTACATACTTCTTTCTCAAAAGCTTAGACTATTTCCCTTCTTCTTTATATTTTTCAATATACAACTTAAGTTTTATTGCATTATCTGCTATAATTGGATTAGTAATTTATAAGGAGAAACTATCGAAGATTAATTTTGCTGGGTTAATAATTGCTGCTATTGCTGTGATGATGATGAATCTATAATTATTAATCAGAATTTAGATTTCCATTTATTCATCAATAACATCAAGAATAATAATAAGCTCAGAATTAGGAAATTGTTTTATTATTCTATCATTCAATATCTTTCTTTCTATAACGGCATCTATAAGCATTGTTTGATGCTCAGCAATTATTTTAAACTGAATTATATTTGTCGCACCTGACTTTCTAGTTCTCAAATCGGAATAAGAATAAGGATAATCAATATTATTTTCAATAAAAGCAACTAATTCAGCTAGTTCATCATCACTTATAGAGCTATCAAGCAAGGGATTAAAAGCCTTTTTCAGTAACCCAAAGGCTTCAATAGTTATAAAACCTGCCACTAAAAGAGCTATCGCAGGGTCAAGAAAATAAAAGCCAGTAAGTTTAATGGCCAATAATCCAAGCCCAACACCTACAGAGGTATAAATATCAGTTTTAAGATGCAATGCGTCAGCCTCTAAAGCTACAGAACCTGTTTGACGGGCTACTTTATACAACCTGCGAGAAACAAAGAAATTTACAAGCCCAGAAACCAACATCACAACTATACCTATATCTAGTTTCTCATGTTCTAAAATAGTTTCAGAACTAACTAACTTAACTACAGCTTCATAAATAATCCAAATAGCAGCAGCAAAAATTAATAGAGCCTCTACTACCCCTGAGATATTTTCATATTTTCCATGCCCAAAAGGATGTTCCTTATCAGCGGGTTTATCAGAAACTCTTACTGCAAAAAATGCAATTACAGCTGCTAATAGGTCTAATGTAGAGTGTATAGCCTCTGAAATAATACTTACTGAACCACTAAAAAATCCAGCAATAGCTTTCATAATAATTAGGGCAACATTAGACATAATACTTAATGCTGCAGTTCTTTGTTTAATACCCGCTTTTTGTTCTTTCTTTTTACTCATAGCTGCTAAAAAAATCTGCAAGACTTAATCTAAAAAATATACTAAATGCTGGTTTCATAACATCATAACCTTCCAACTTAATTTTCTGATAGTAAATTCTAATACCTGGGTCAAAACTGAACTGTTGGCTCAATTGAAACTTAATACCAGCCGCAACACTAAATCCTACACCCATTCCTCCCTGATATATTTCGTAAGAATTTTGCGCAGCACCAGGAACATAACTTCCATTGATATATGTATTTACTAAAGAATATTCCAAATTTTCTACTTTAATCTTATGCTCTTTTACTTTTGTACTTGTAATATTCAAGCCTCCCTCAAAAAATGGAATAATAATTGGATTTTTAGTTTTAAAATACTTAGAAAAAAGTAAATCAATATTAACTCGCTCCTCTACTCCCCAAATATTATAAATATGTATATCAGGCTCTGAACCAATATAATTAGGGTCAATCTCAAGTGTATAAACATCTGCCGCTGTTAGTTTTGAATAATCAAATTGTAAAGAGAAACCTAAATAATTATCAAAAGTACGACGCAAATATATTCCTACTTGAAAAGCAGCATTATAGCGCATATTTGTAGGCAATTCTCTAACAAATACTGTATCACTAGCATTTAACTCTCTCTTAATATCTTCATACCAATACTTATTGCCAAATACGTATGATATTTTGTTAACATTTTCTTCACTGCCATCATAAAACTTTGCATGATAATTAGAAGGAAGGTAAACTCCAAAATTTAAACCTAAATCCCACCTACCAACAAAATCCTGCTTATCAAGAGAATTGTCTTGTGCAATAAGACTAATTGTGTTAAAAAACAAAAAAACAGCTATTAAATACTTCATCAAAAACCTTATATAATATATATGTGCAAATTTACTAAAAACAATCAACTCTATAACCAATGATACTATAATTTTCAGGATAAACACATCTAAATTAATTTCATTTATTAATAATGATTATTTAGCATTATGCTAATTAATAGTTCCCCGATGTATCGAGGCAGGCTGGTTATGATTTCATAAATTATTTGATATTATTAAGGTTTGCCCTGCTATATTTTTCAAAACAAATATAAAGAAGTAATAATTTATACAATATTTTTTAATAACTTTGAAACATTGTATTACACTCATTATTAGAAATAAAATAAAGTTCAAATCATGTACAATAAATCACTAAATACAATTAATGATACAAAATCTGAAACAAAAAGCATATAAAATCAGGAAACACACTCTTGAAAGTCTTTATCATGCTGGCTCTGGACATACTGGAGGTTCATTGGGGCTAGCAGACATATTCGCTGTGCTATATTTCCAAGAGATGAAGCATCAGCCAGACAATCCTAAGTGGGAAGAAAGAGACAGACTAATTCTTAGTATTGGACATGTAGCTCCTGTTCATTATGCCACTCTTGCGCTTGCAGGATATTTTCCCACTGAAGAGTTAAAAACACTTCGCAAATTAGGCTCAAGACTACAGGGTCACCCAGGAAGAGATTTTGGCTTAGAAGGCTTAGAATTAAGCGCAGGCTCATTGGGACAGGGACTATCTGTTGCTGTAGGTATGGCAATAGCCGCAAAACATAAAAAAGAAAATCACAAGATATATGCTATTGTAGGAGATGGCGAACTACAAGAAGGCTCTATATGGGAAGCTGCAATGAGTGCTGCTCACTATAATTTAGATAATCTAACATTAATTATTGATAGAAATGGTGTTCAAATTGATGGTTCAACGGAAGATGTAATGAGTCTTGAGCCATTAGGCAAAAAATGGGAAGCTTTTGGGTGGAACGTAATTGACTGCGATGGTAACAAAATAGATGAACTCTTATCTGCATTTGACAAATCAAAAAAAGAACCAAATAAACCAAGTGTAATTATTGCTAAAACAAAGATGGGCAAGGGGATTAAAGAAATAGAGGGTGATTATAAATGGCACGGGAAAACACCCAATAAAAAAGAATTTGATAGATTTATTACTTCATTAAAACAATAAATATAATGAACAATAATAACTACATCAATAGGGAGAATGTTTCAACCAAAATAGGTTTTGGAAATGGAATAAAAGACGCTGCTATATCAAATAATAATGTAATTGGACTAGGAAGCGATATTACTTCATCAGTAGGTATGAATATTTTTAAAGAAGCCTTCCCTGATAGATTTTATTCGTTAGGGATAGCTGAGCAAAATGCAATAGGCATAGCTGCCGGAATGGCTCTAAGCGGACTAATCCCTGTGTTTTCGACTTACGCCGTATTTGCAAGTATGCGAACATTAGATCAAATTAGAATCTCATTATGCTATAATAATCTCCATGTAATAATTGGAGGTGCACATTCTGGCATTTCTGTTGGCCCTGATGGTGCAACACATCAAGCTTTGGAAGATATATCAACTTTAAGAGCCTTGCCAAACATGACTATCATTTCACCTTGCGATGCCACACAAACTAAGATTGCTACTAAATTAGCCATTGAAGAACTTGATGGGCCAGTGTATATTCGTTTTGGAAGAGAACCTATGCCTGATTTCAGTGATAAGAAACAAGATTTCAGTATTGGAAAAGCTCAAAGATTAACCGAAGGTACTGATATTGCTATTATTGCATCGGGACACCTAGTATGGGAAAGTTTGGAAGCTGCAAAAGAACTCAAAGAGAAGGGCGTTGATACAAGAGTAATAAATATGCATACTATTAAGCCAATAGATAAAGATGAAATTATTCTAGCAGCGAAAGAATGTAACTATATTATTACAGCAGAAGAACATCAAATTACAGGTGGCCTTGGCAGTGCTGTTGCTGAAATTATAGTGAAAAATCATCCATGTAAAATGGATTTTATTGGCATGCCAAATACATTTGGAGAATCTGGTTTAGCACGAGAATTGATGGACAAATATGGTATGAATGCAAAAGCAATTGTTCAAAAAGTATTAAAACTAATAGAATAGCTTTACTTATATCTATACTTTATATAATAATATTTAACAAACTGTTTTTATTATAGTTATATATATACTTGATAAAATTTATATGATTTTTGATAATAATATAAATTAAGAACAAATAAACAGTACATAAACACATTAGCTTACGACTAAATAATGAATATATCATACGAATAAGCAAGAAATTAAGATAAAGGTAATTTTACAACAAATATTAAATAAGAGATTACAAATAATAAACAGAACAATAGAATATGAAAACATTTCACTTCATTTTAAGCATTATTATCTTTTCATTCCTAAGCAATAATCTTAAACTAGATTATGTTCACTCCCCTACTCCATTTCCATCTCATCAGTTCACAAAGAATGAACTTATGGGCAAAGTGAATCCAAAAAAAGATATTCATTTCGTAAAGATTGAAAATACATATACAAGCAAGACAAATATATATCTAAGAGAAAGCGCTTATAATGCATATAAAAACATGTTTAAATCAGCGCAAAGTGAAGGTATTACATTGAATATCATTTCTGCATTCAGAAGTTTTTATCACCAAAAAAGCATCTGGGAAGCCAAATGGACAGGCAAGAGAAAGGTTAATGGTCAAGATTTAAGTAAGAATATTCCAAATATTTATAAAAGAGCAGAAACCATTCTTCATTTCTCATCTATGCCTGGAAGCTCACGCCATCACTGGGGTACTGATATCGATATTTATGATTTAAACAATAGTACTTTTGAAAATGGACAAGGCTTAAAGGTTTATAAATGGCTACAAAACAATGCTTTCAGATACGGATTCTACCAAGTATATACGGCAAACCGGCCCTTTGGTTACGAAGAAGAAAAATGGCATTGGAGTTATCTTCCCCTAGCAAAACCTATGATAAACACTTTCAATAAACTAATGAGTAATTCAGACTTTAACGGTTTCCTAGGTGCTCAAACTGCGGATTCTTTACAAATAATACAGCACTATGTAAATGGAATAAATCAGGAATGTTTATAGTATTTTTACATTATTAATGTTTACATCAACCTATTAAATAGATGATTTTAGAACTATCTGCAGCATTTTAATAAATACATTTACACTATCGACACACTAATAATAATATATATAACAGATACTCTGTGCTATTACATATTTCGATAGAACAAAAGACAATAATAAAAATTAATTTTTCACTAAAAGAATTCGTTATATTTGCTGACTTTTATTTCTTTAAATCAAAGAAACCAGTAACAATTTAAAACATACATATAGTGGATATATTCAAAAGAGTTATAGAACGACCTGGGTCACTTGGCAGATACCAAAAAGAAGCTCACGGATACTTTGCATTTCCAAAATTAGAAGGAGAAATTTCATCAAGAATGATGTTTCGTGGTAAGGAAAAATTAGTTTGGAGCCTAAACAATTACATTGGCTTAGGAAATCATCCTGAGGTACGTAAAGCTGATGCAGAAGCCGCTGCTGAATACGGAATGGCTTATCCTATGGGAGCTAGAATGATGTCTGGACAAACAAAATCTCATGAAGAATTAGAAAACAATTTAGCTAAATTCATTCAAAAAGAAAAAGTTTTTCTTTTAAACTATGGCTACCAAGGTATTATGTCTATTATAGACTCAATAGCTGACAGAAATGATGTTATTGTTTACGATTCAGAATGCCATGCTAGCATAATGGACGGAATATTCTTACATAAAGCCAAAGGTGGAAAAAGTTTTGTCTTCCCTCATAATGATATAGAAAGAGCAAAGAAAATGCTTGGGTTTGCTACTAAAAGAATTAACGAAACTAATGGCGGTATTCTTTTAATTACTGAAGGTGTATTTGGAATGGCTGGAGACATGGGCAAACTTGATGAGCTTGTCTCTTTAAAAGATGATTATGAATTCCGTTTCTTAGTTGATGATGCACATGGTTTTGGTACTATGGGAGACACAGGATTTGGTACTGGCGAACATTTTGGAGTGCAAGACGGTATAGATTTATACTTTAGCAC
>QMPB01000284.1 GCA_003648395.1 Bacteroidota bacterium | reverse complement strand
CTAAAGGTTTAGAAGGTGACACAATTTTATTTACTTCATTAAATACAACAACAGGATGGGATGGAGTCCAAATTGACGCCCCTGTCTCATATAGAAACGATTCATCTATTTTTGATTATTGTAGATTCGAGTATGCAAAAAGGGTTCCTACAGATAGTTATTTAGCTGGGGGAGCAATTTCCTCAAAATCTAATTATGAATTGAGAGTCAGTAATTGTTTGTTTGAAAATAATGAAGCTACAGGAAGTTATGGAAATGCTGCTGGAATTAGTTTAAGTTCGTGCAATAATTCCGAAATTAGAAACAATATTTTTAAAAATAATACTGGAAATAGAAGTATTGTGTTTTCGGCATATACTACCTATAATTTTAAGAGTAATAAGATGTATAATAATACAGTAACAGATGGTTATGCTTTTAATTCTTTTGGTTCAGGAGGATATTATAATAATAATATTATAGCTAATAATACAACAACAGGCGGCGCTGTTTATTTAGGTTATGCTAGTAGCAGAGAGACTCATTTCTCAAATAATATTATTGTAAATAATATAGGAGAACGAACAGGAGGTTTATTTATTGACAATATCAAGCCTGATATTTATAATAATACTATTGTTAATAATGTTTCTACAAATGCAACATATGCAGGTGGAATTTATTTTAATGCAAATGCTGATGCTAATTTAAGAAATAATATTATTTATGGAAATGAAATACCTGGCGGAATATCTGTTCAAATATATATTAATAGTATAGCCGGTGATCCTAAATTTTATAATAATGATATTGAGGGAGATATATTATTGTTCCGAGGTAATGGGGCGGGAATTAATTATACCGGAGTTTATGTAGATAATGTAGATATTGATCCAAGTTTTGAAACACCATCAGCGGATGTAGGAGTAAATTTTGATGGCATAAATGCTAATTGGGCATTAGCTACAGGCTCAGCGATAATAAATAGAGGATATTCTAATAGCGATAATTTAGATTTACCAAGTATAGATTATAATAATAATACAAGAATATATAACGGTAGAATAGATATTGGAGCCATCGAAAATATGGAGTCTATAGTGTCTCCTTGTACTATATCAGACGATACACAATGGGAAGCGGATACCATAAAAATTACTTGTGACGTAACAATTCAAAGTACCAAAAAATTAACCATAAAAGCAGGTACAATTATTCTATTTATGGATCATTATGAGATTAATGTTGAAGGATCAATAGTTGCACAGGGAACAGCAGATGATAATATTAGATTTATATCAAATGACACAACAGGATTTTCCGATTCAACAATAACTGCAGGCGGATGGAATGGTATTAATTTTAGTAGTATTTTACCGTCTATAAATGATTCATCAATATTTTCATACTGTAGTTTTTCTTATGCAAAAACTGGAAATCCATCAAGTTCTAGTTTAAAAAATGGAGCGGTATTTAATATTTATAATACTCCCGATATTTCTATTCAGAATTGTATTTTTAACAATAATATGGCAAATAGGTATGGAGGAGCTTTATATATAGAAAGTTCTAATATAGTATTTAATAATAATATAGTTAGCAATAATAACGCGGGCTATTATGGTGGAGGAATTTATGTATATGACTGTAATACCAACTTTTATAATAATACAATTGTAAATAATAAAGCAAGAAATTATGGAGGATTATATGTAAGTAGTAGTGAGATTATTATAAAAAATTCCATATTCTGGGGTAATTATCAATGGGGAACATCTAGTACTTACGGAACTCAGATAATGCTATCTAATTCAAATAGTTCAATGATTTATAATAGCGATTTTCAATATGGAATTAGTAAAATAGGTGGTGGATATTATAATCTAGCATTAACTCAAGATATTTATAATCTTGATCCTCAATTTATTAATCCAACATTAGGAGTTGGTTGGACATATGATGGTTCAGAATCAGATTGGGATATTTCAACAAATTCACCATTACTTAATAAGGGAATAAATACTACATCTATGACTGCTCAAGATTTTGCAGGAAATAATAGACTTGTATCTGATACAATAGATGTTGGAGCATTTGAGGTGCAAATTTCCTCAAGATTTATCGATATTCAACCATCAGATGAAAGTGTTTGTGTTGGGTTTAGTAGTAGTTTTGCTGCCCATGCTTCAGTAGAAGCACAATATCAATGGCAAAAAGATGGAAACAATATTGCTGGGGCTACAAATTATATTCTTAATAATAATAATATAGCATTATCTGATACTGGAGAGTATAATTGTATTATTAGTAATGCATTTGGAACAATTAGTACTGATACCGTTAATTTATCAGCTATGGTTTCTCCAACTATTATTAGCTCTCCACAATCAACAAATGAATGCTTTGGATCAAGCGTTACTTTTAGTGCCGAGGCAGGAGGAACTACTCCAATTGAATATCAATGGTATAATACAAATAGCTCTCTTCAGAGCTCCGGTGGTAACTCAAGTGCCCAACCTTTTGAAATAGGGGATGATTCTGTGAGGAATACTGCTAATGCTTATCCTTCACCTTTCGCTAATTACTATCATGGAGCCAAACATCAGTTTTTGATTTTGGCATCAGAACTAACAGCAATGGATATCGTTGCTGGAGATATTACAACTTTAGGCTTTGATGTGTTTGCATTAAATGCATGCCCATCATTATCTAATTTCGAGATAAAAATTGGTCCTACAAATACTACATCATTTAGTACAAGCTGGGAAACAGGTTTGACATCTGTTTATTCTGTAGCTTCGTATCAGCCTACTGCTGGATGGAATAATTTTGGATTTATTAATGCTTTTAATTGGGATGGTTCTTCTAATATAGTAATAGAAATTTGTAGTAATAATTCTTCATGGATAAATAGTGGTAATGCTACAGTAAATCAATCAAATACAGCATTTAATTCAAGTTTGTATTATAAAGCAGATAATAATACTGTTTGTATAAATCCTGGAAATGGTATAGCTAGTTCAAAGCGCCCAAATATTAGATTAGTAGCTCAAGGGCTTAGTGTATCTAATACTTCAACATATTCTATAAACTCTATTTCAGCAAATGATGCTTCAAACTATTATATGGTTGCTACAAATACTTGTGGAATAGCTCAATCTACAGGAGCTATATTAGGAGTAAATTACGCACCTACATTAACATCAATATCTTCTGTTGACGATATATGTGAAGATGCTTCCTATACGTATTCAACAACAACTAGTCAAGGTACATCACCTATGACATACCAATGGTTTCATGGTGGAGATACTATTGTTGCTGCCAATTCTTTGAGTTATAATATTACCAATAGTGATACTTCTAATGCAGGGCTTTATTTATGTAAGGCTACTAATATGTGTGGTACTGATTCAACAAATATTTCAGTACTAACTGTAAATGAAAAGCCGGAGATAACGTCACAATCTTCTTCGCAAACTGTTTGTGAAAATCAGAGTATTACTATGTATATATCTTCGACCGGAACCGCACCTTTAACATACCAATGGTATGAGGGAGCTAATCCAATTGTTGGAGCAACTAATAATTCATATACAATTAATACGGTATCTACTTCTGATGCAAGTACATATTATTGTAAAGTTAGCAATGGCTGTACTTCTACACCAGTAGCAAGTACAGGTATTGTACTTACTGTAGATGAGGCACCAAGTATAAGCTCACAAACATCTACAATTGAGATTTGCGAGGGTACTCCTGCCAATTTTAGTACTACAGCCAATGGCACTGCTCCATTATCTTATCAATGGTATGATGCAAGTGGAAGTATTGCTTTGGCTACAAATAATACTTACGATATTAGTAGCACAGGAACAGGCGATGCTGGGAATTATTATTGTATAATTACTAATACATGTGGTAGTGAAAATTCTATTCCAATACCATTAACTATTAATACTGTGCCAAGCATAATATCTCAGCCTTCAGATGCTACTAAATGCGAAAATCAAAGTTCTATGTTTGATGTGCAAGCTAATGGTACAGCTACTTTAAATTACCAATGGTATAAAGGTGGTTCGCAAATTAGTGGAGCAACAGCTTCGTCATTATTAATATCACCAATAACAACAAATGATGATGCAAATTATTATTGTAAAATAACTAATTTATGTGGAAATATTTCTTCTAATACAATTGCTTTAACAGTAAATACAAATGTAAATATAACTGCACAATCAAATTCTCAAACTTTTTGTGAAGGAACAAGTCCTTCATTTAGCATAACTACAACAGGTACAAATCCAATAACTTATCAATGGTATAATGAAGATGGAGCTATTGCTGGCGAAGTCAATAATAGTTATAATATTGCTTCTTTGGATACTGCTGACGAAGGTGCTTATTATAGTATTGCAACAAATATTTGTTCTAGCTCATATTCTAATAATATTATTTTAGGAGTAAATCAAGCTCCAAATATTGTTAATGCACCGGCTTCTTCCACCGTTTGTGAAAACTTAAGTGCAGTATTTAATGTAAGTTCTGAAGGTACTTCACCAATTACATATCAATGGTATGATGATAATGGTGCTATTACTGGTGCTACAAATGGTTCTTATATAATTCCTCAGGCAAATACTGCTGATATAGGATCATATTATGTGAAGGCAAGTAATATTTGTGGAAATGCAAATTCTAATAATGCACAGCTTACTGTAAATACAGGAGTAAGCATAGATTCACAAACTGCCTCAGCAGTAAAATGTGATGGCGATGGAGTTTCATTTAGTATAAGTGCAGATGGAACAAGTCCAATAAGTTATCAATGGTATAAAAATAATACAGCATTAAGCAGTGCAGGAAATAATTTATTATTACTTAGTAATGTAGATACCTCTGATGTGGCAGATTATTATGTAATTGCATCTAATAATTGTAATTCGGCACAGTCAAACTTAATGAGCTTAACGGTAAATCAAAGTCCTTCTATTACAGCACAACCAAATAATGCAACTGTATGTGATGGTAATTCTACTCAACTTAATGTTGGTGTAATAGGTACAGGTCCATTAACATATCAATGGTATAAAACAAATAGTGCCATTAGTAATGCTAATAGTGCCATGTATTTAGTAAGTCAAGCTACCACAACTGATTCTACCTATTATCATGTGAAAATAACAAATTCATGTGGTGATATAATATCCAATAGTGTAGATATAGTTGTAAATACTTCTCCGAGCATTTTAAGTCAATCAAGTGATTTAAATCAGTGTGAAGGAACTCAAGCTTTATTTAATATAACAACTGAAGGTACAGCACCATTATCTTATCAATGGTATAATGATGATGGTTTAATATCAGGTGCGAATGCAAATTCATATAGTATTCCTTTGATTTCTGATACTGATGCAAGTGATTATTTCTGTGAAGTAAGTAATTCTTGTGGAAGTGATATTTCATCTGATAAAACACTTAGTGTTAAAGTGTCACCAACACTTGTTTCGCAGTCGGTAGATACCACTATTTGTGAAGGATTAAGTACGATGTTGCAGGTAGGAGTAACAGGCACTGAGCCTATTACATATCAATGGTATAAATCATCTAATATTATTAGTGGTGGTGTTAGCTCAAGCTATAATCTACCATATATAAGTATAAATGATGCTGCAATATATCATGCTGTTGCAACAAATGATTGTGGTAGTGATCAAACTGCTGATATAGACCTTTCAGTTAATGAATTGGTAAGTATTAATACTCAAAGTAGCGACTCTTCTCGTTGTGAGAATGAAGGTATGACCTTTGAAGTTGCAAGTGGTGGTTCTGGTCCTTTAACTTATCAATGGTATAAAGGATCTACAGCTATTGCAGGAGCTCAGTCAGAGCTTTATAATTTACCTTCTGTTGTACTTTCGGATGCTGGTTTATATCATGTGGTTGTTTCTAATATGTGTAATATTATATTAAGTAATAATAAAAACTTAATTGTAAATGAAAATCCAGAAGTAAGCTTAGGTAATGACACTTCATTTTGTGATGGAGGAAGTGTTACGCTATCAGCAGGCTATGGCATGCAGAGTATGTGGAGTAATGGCTCGTTCAATAATCAGATAAATGTTACATCTACAGGTTCATACTTTGTTAATGTTACAGATCAGAATGGCTGTAGTGGCATTTCAGATACTATTAATGTGAGTGTTGTTTACCCATATGCTAGTCAAAGTATATGTGTTATTGGAGTTGATACAGCAACTAATAAGAATATCATAGTTTGGGATAAACCAAATGTTGGAAATATAGCTTCATTCAATTTGTATAAAGAATCAGCTGTGAGCAATGTGTGGAACCTTATAGGAATCATG
>QMPB01000283.1 GCA_003648395.1 Bacteroidota bacterium | reverse complement strand
TATATCATCATAATCGTCTTCATTATTTTCAAATAAGTCCATTGTTATGAAGTCAATAAGCATTCTCTGAGGATGTTTTAGAAGGTATTTTTCAAATTCATCATCAAAATCATCTTCATATTTTGCAATTAAATCATTGATTAAGTTTTGATCTTTCTCTTCAACCTTTAGTATAGTTTCCTTGGATATTTTTGGGAAAAAGCGGAATCTATTGGTGTAAGATCTATGAATAAGCATAAAAAAGAAAATATACTTATTATAGAATTCCTCTTCTTCCTCAAATACATCACTCATGGTATTAACATATTCTACCATAGTATCTTGATCTTTTGAGATTTGCTTCATGTATTTAGCTAGCTCAGACTCGTTTATCTTTTGCAAATATTCATCTGCTCTTTGTATTATTTCTTCTTTGATCATTGATATTGAATTGTTAAAATGTTGAATAGTTCTTTGTTTTTCTGTACCTCATACTTCGTATTCGTTTCCTAGAACTTCGTACTAGCTTATTCACTTTTGACTGCTTTGCAGTCTATAGCTTAATAGAAGCACGAAGTACTTCAAGTACAATAGCCACGAATTACATTCGTGGGCTATTGTTAGTTTGTTATTTTAAAACCACAAAGTGGTTTAAGATCTTAATACATTGTTTTACTTCTCAAACAATGGTTATTTATTTTGAATATTATTTATATAAAGCATATTTTAAAAGCTTAGTTCGAGGCGAATAAAAATATTAAGTTTAGGAGTTTACATTAGTAAATGACTAAACTTAATATTGAGTTCAACGAAGAAATCAGTTTTTAAAAATGTTTTACTTCTCTATTCTGATTCTTGCATCCACAGCTACAACTTTCTCCGAAGTTCCAAGAAGTGGATTTAAGTCCATTTCCATAATCTCAGGAGCATGATAAAGTAGGGCAGATAGGCGATAAATAACATTCGCAAAAGCTTCTTCATTTATACCTTCTTGACCTCTAACTCCTTGAATTATTTTATAACTTTTTAGATTTCTAATCATTCTATAAGCTTCATTCATTTCAATGGGAGCAATGGCAGAAGAAACGTCTTTAAGCACTTCAATAAATATACCTCCCATGCCACAAAGAACCATATGTCCAAAATTATCTTCATATTTAGCACCAGCAAAAAGCTCTGTTCCGCTCAACATAGGCTGCATAAGAATAGAAGTAGTATCAGGAATTACAATCATTCTTTCAAATTCGGCTTTTACCTGTTCAGGAGTTTTAACATTAAGAACAACGCCACCAACATCTGATTTGTGAATTGGGCCTACAACTTTCATTACCAATGGATAACCAAGGTTTTCAGCACTTTCAATAGCATCTTCTGCACTTTGGACTACAGCTTCTCCTGCTCTTGGAATATCAACAGCATCAAGTAAAGCTTGAATTTCATTTGGTTTAAGATATCCATCTTTTGCAAAATCAATTATACTTCGAATTCGTCCAACATCTACATCAGGAATATCTGCTTTCTCAGGAGCAGGGAATGGAGTATGATATATTTTTGCTAATGCATTACCAAGGTTTACTTCATCAGGAAAGTTTATTCTTCCTTTTTCTAAAAAGGCATTTACCTCTTCTTTAGCTGTTAATGTAGAAGGAAGTACAGGGAAAATTGGTTTTGATGAAGTTTTCATTTTATCATCAAGCAAGTCGTAAACATCAAAGATGCGTACAAGTCCTGGAGTACCAAAAATAACAACCATGCCATCAATTTCTGGCATTTTCTGGTCAACATAATCTATTATTGTAGCTAATTGCTCTGCAGTACCTGTTGCCAAAAAATCAATTGGATTATGAACTGAAGAGCCAGCATATAGTTTGGTCAATAATTCGTCAGCAATACTGCCCTCAATGGGAGGGACGTTCATACCTCCATTACTTAAAGCATCAGTAAGCATAACTGCAGGACCACCAGCATGAGTAATTATTGCAATATTCTTTCCACAAAGTTGTGGGTGCATAAAAACTGAGGCTACACTCATTAGTTCATCTCTACCATAGCACCTAACAATTCCTGCTTTTCGGAAAAGAGAGTCAACTGCTAAATCTGAATTAGCTAAGGCTCCTGTATGCGATGATGCTGCTCTACTTCCTGCTTCTGATGCTCCTGCCTTTATGGCGGCTATTCTACATCCTTTGCGTATAAGCGATGATGCGTGTTTTAGTAGTTTCTTAGGATTTGAAACAGTTTCTATGTATAACAGTTTAACTCTTGAACTTTCATTCTCATCAAAAGTATCATCAAGATATTCAAGAATTTCTTCCACTCCAATTTGAGCAGAATTTCCCACTGTATAAACTGATGAAAAAATCAATCCTTTTGGAATTCCAGATTCAAGAATAAATGCCGCCGTAGCTCCCGAACCGCTTATGAAATCAATACCTTTAGGGTTTAATTTTGGAATAGGCTCAGTAAATATACTATGATGATTAGAGTTTAATATTCCTGTACAATTTGGACCGATTAAAGCTCCATCTACCTTGTTTATTTTTTCTACAATAGTCTCTTCTAATAATCTACCTTCTTCATTCTCTTCGCTATATCCTGCTGAAATAATAATAAATGCTTTGGTTTTCTTTTTCTGAGTAAGTACTTCCACTACATCAGGAGTAAACTTTGCCGCAATGGCAATAATAGCTAAATCAACCTCTGGCAAATCTTCAACACTATTGTAACTTTTAATGCCTTGAACTTCTGATTCTTTAAGGTTCATTACATAAAGCTCTCCCTTAAAATTTCCAGTAATAAGGTTTTTTAAGATTTTACCGCCGGGCTTGTTGATATTGTTAGAACCTCCAATTACGACTATGCTTTTAGGGTTTATTAATTGCTCGTTTATCATATTGAATGTGTATGGGTAGTGTATTTATAATCAATTACTTATAATTAAGTGTATTTCTTCTACAAACATACAATTATTTTTTTTCAATTTAAAGATTGACTATAAGTTTTCTTATTGTTTTTTCTTGAGATGGGTCAATTTAAGGCTAAAGCCTGTTTGTCGGCTAGGCAGGGTTAAAGTATCAGTTTGTGTTTACGCTCTGTTTCTATTTTATATTTTGCTTTTTAAATTTCTATACCTTTGCTTCTATGAGAAAATCCAAAATAACTATTATAGCTATTATTATTCTGATGATTTCAGGAGTAGTTAATCTTCGATCACAGGGTAAAGTAAATAATTTCTTAAAAGAGCCATATCTTATTTTTAATAATGATGTGAATGGGATGCGTCTAATGTGGCAACTAGAGAAGTATAATAATGCTACTCTTTACTTAACTCAAGGAGAATTAGGGGTTAATGATAGTTTCTTTGTTAAAGAAATTAATGATGAGCATCAGTTTGTTTATAATTTTGAGACCCTAAAGCCAAATAAAAAATATTTTTATATAGTTAAGTCTAAGTCATTTACTAGAGGTGGTAGCTTTTATTCTAGAGTAGATTCGACGGCTAAAGATTTTGTCTTTTATGCCTATGGTGATACTAGAACTTTTCCGGAAAAACACAATCAAGTTGCTCGACAAATTATGTTAAATATTGCTTCTGACCCTAATTCTCAAACTTTCGTAGTATCTACTGGTGATTTGGTAGCTAATGGTGATTTGGAGGAAGATTGGGATGAGCAATTCTTTGATAATAGCTTTTTTGGAATTAGGGAATTAATGGCGAGCATGCCATATATGGTTTCTGTTGGCAATCATGAAGGACAGGGTTCTTTATTTGCAAAATATTTCCCTTATGATTTAATTGAACAGAATAGTTTCTACTATAGTTTTAATTATGGAAACACTCATTTTACTGCTATTGATCAATTCTCAGATTTAGATGAAGACTCTGAACAGTATAAATGGTTAGAAAATGATTTAAAAACTTCTAAAGAGGATTGGAAAATAGTATTGATTCATAAACCTGGTTGGACTGCTGGAGGACATAAAAATAATAAAGCTGTGCAAAGGATATTACAACCATTATTTGAAAAATATAATGTAAAACTTGTGCTTGCTGGTCATAATCATTATTATGCAAGAGCAATGGTCAATGGTATTTGTCATATTACTACTGGCGGTGGAGGTGCTCCTCTGTATAAACCAAAAAAATCAAAGGATAAGATTGTTATTGTTGATGAGTCATTGCATTTTTTGAAAATTTCGGTGGATAAAGATAAAGTTTTGATAAAAGTTATTAGAGCTGATGGAAGTGTTATTGAGAAATTTGAAATTAAAAAGTAGATTTATTGAAAATAAAAAAACAACATATTAGCTCTTCAAATAAAGCCTTAGTAATTATTGCTATATTTTCAATGCTCTTTATTTGGGCAGTCCGTTGGAATGGTATTTCGGGTAATAACTACAAGAATATTATTAGAAGCGATGGTAATGGTTATTATCATTATTTTGAGGCATTATTTGGGGAAGAGAGTATTGATAACCAGCAAGAGAACGGAATCTTCTTAGTAAAAACAAAGAATGATAGAGTTGTTAATAAGTATTTTGTTGGTACAGCCCTTTTGATGAGCCCTTTTGTGATGCCAGTATATTTGATACAAAAATCGCTTGGATTAGAGATTGATCTACGTTCAGAATATTATCAGAAATCAATAAGTATTGCAGCTTTATTTTATTTGATATTGGGACTTTGGGCAATTAGTAAGCTTTTAAGTTTTTATGATATTGATGATAGAATAATTGCATTTGCCTTATTTGCTATTTTCTTTGGCACAAACTTATCATACTATGCTCTTATTGGATCTTCAATGAGTCATGTTTATTCCTTTTCGCTAATAAGTGTGTTTTTAATGCTTTTTAAAAAGCAAGTCGATAGTTTCCAAGCTAAAAGATTGTTAATATTATCAGTTTTATTAGCATTAATTGTTCTAATACGACCATTGAATATTCTAATAGTTTTATTTCTTCCTTTTATTAGTTCTTCATTTGATAATTTTTATCAATTAATTAGAAAGAAAGCTAAAACTTTTCCAATAAATATTATTGCAATCCTTGTATTAGGATTAATCATTTTTATTCAGTTGTTATTTTGGAAATTCCAAACAGGAAATTGGATTGTTTGGTCATATTCAAATGAAGGTTTCTATTTTTTTAATCCACATTTAATCGATTTTCTCTTTAGTTTTAGAAAAGGCTTGTTTATTTATTCTCCATTTCTGTTTTTATGTTTGCTAGTGTTTGTGGTTGTTTATAGAAAGAAGAAACATGAATTACTACTATCATTTGTCCCAATATTATTCATTTTCTATATGTTATCATCATGGTGGAATTGGTATTATGGCGATAGCTACGGCAGCAGAGTAATAATTGATTATTTGCCGGTCTTTGTTTTATTATTTGCCCTTGGGATGCAGAAAATGCACATTAGTAAGCAAAGAATAGTTGTATTATTAGCAAGTCTTTTTGTGATTCTGAATGTATTTCAAAGCTATCAGTATTACCATAATATTATGAGCCATTTCGATATGAATGCATCAAAATATGCTTGTATCTTTGGTAGAGTAGGAGAGAAGTATGAGAACTCTTTGGGAGGAAATGATGATATTGTTAGTTATCATAAGAAACCATTGCAAATAATATATCAATGTGATAATTATATTGATAGTGTTGCAAGTTTGCAATTGATAGACAGCGAAAATCTTGAAAATTTTGAAAATGGAGAGTATGGATATTTATTTAAGAAAAGGGATAAATATGGATTAAATATTAGAATCTCTGCAGATGAACTCAAAGGTTTTGATAAATATTATTTAGAATTCTCAAATAATGTATTACTTAATAATGGTGATATGAAAGGTGCATATTGGATATTGGTTTATACTGATAGTTTGAATCAGAACTATCATTCTGCAAGAATAAAAGTGAATGAGATTCCACTATCTGCAGGTGAAGAATACACTAACTTTTATAAACTTAATTTACCAAGGTTTAAAAGTGAGAAAGATAATCTTAATTTATATATTCAGACTTATTCTGAAGCGGAGTTTATTGTGTCAGATTTGGGTATTAAGATATCAGGAACAAATTAATTCAATATCCTCATAAATTAACAGTTCGTCTAATAATCCTGCCTATATTTAGTTTATTATTGGTTATTTGATTGAAAGTTATGCAGAGTGATTTCGCCTGAATAATCTCTTATAATAAGCCTGAATTGGTTTGGCAAAATTGTATCGAAGCATAAATTTTTAGCAAAGTTATCATTCAATCCAATTTATTTTTTTACTCTCTCGTTTTACTACTTTATTATATTTATATTTCGGATAACCAAACATAATTGAAATTACGGCTTCGTGATTATCAGGAATATTAAAACC
>QMPB01000282.1 GCA_003648395.1 Bacteroidota bacterium | reverse complement strand
TTTTTGTCGTGGCGTCGGAGCGGCCTGTGATTCAAACTGCATTTAATGTGCCTATTGATTCGGTTAAAGAAATTACACCGGGTTGTGCAATTATCATCAAAAAGGACGGTACTGTTTCGGAAAAACAAATCCTGGAACCGCTGGAAAGAAAATCGTGTTCTTTTGAACGCATTTACTTTTCTCGTGGTAGTGATACCGATATTTATAAAGAAAGGAAGGCTCTTGGTAAATATTTAGTACCCTCAGTGCTTAAAACCTTAAATCAAAATATTCAAGATACAGTATTTTCATATATTCCAAATACAGCATCTGTTGCATTTCGCGGATTGGCAGAAGGCCTTGAAACTCACTGTAATTTAGTTAAAGCAGATAAAATAAAACAGCTTAAGTCTGGTTATTCTGATATTGAATTGTCAAACATTCTTGAAATGAAACCTAGAGTTGAAAAGGTAGCAGTGAAAGACGTTAAAATGAGAACATTCATCACTCAAGATAATCAAAGAGATGATTTAGTTGCTCACGTTTACGACATAACTTATGGTACGGTGAGGCAAGGAATTGATAATCTTGTAGTTTTAGATGATAGTATTGTAAGAGGTACTACTCTAAAGCAAAGTATACTTAGGATATTAGATAGACTTGGCCCAAAACGTATTATTATTGTTTCTTCTGCACCTCAGATTCGATACCCAGATTGTTATGGAATAGATATGGCGAAGCTGAATGACTTTATTGCATTCCAAGCTACCATTGCTTTATTAAAAGATAATAAAATGGAGAGTGTTATTAATAAGGTTTATATGAAAGCAAAAGAAGAGCTAAAAAAACCAAAAGAAGAGCAAGTTAATCAAGTTCGATTAATTTACAAACCATTTACAGCTGAGCAGGTATCAGCTAAGATATCAGAATTGCTTACTCCTAAGGATATTAGCTCGGAAGTAGAGATTATTTACCAAAGCATTGAGGACCTTCATAAAGCCGTACCTAACGATACTGGTGATTGGTACTTTACTGGAAATTATCCTACTCCAGGAGGTAATAGAGTAGTGAATCAATCTTTTGTAAATTATGTTGAAGGTAAAAATGAGAGAGCATATTAAGCTTTCTTTTATTTGATTGTAATGAGTTTTTTTTAATCTAAAGTTTTGTAAATTAGTGTTTTTAGGAAGAGTTAGCTTGATATTAGTATTTTCTTTTACATCAATGTTTCTAATTGGGCAGAAGCAATTTCCGCTACACTTTTATCTCCAATCTCAAGCATTTTATGGTATTCCTATTATTTATTCAGATAGTTTAGATCAAACTCTACAAAAATCTTTCATTGGAGGTTCATTTAGAATAGGAGTGCAGTCTGATGGTGAATTTGTTCAAAATCAATTGTTGGGCTTTCCTAAATATGGATTTGGAGTTTTTCATACTCACCTTAATAAAGATACTCTTGGCTCTCCATGGGCGGCTTACATTTTTACAACTATTCCTATTATTAGAAAGAAAAAGTTCCTTTTTGAACTTGATATGGCAACAGGATTAGGATGGCACTTTGCTAAATTCGATTCTATTACAAATAATCAAAATGATTTGGTAGGCTCAGATTTTACAGCCTACTTTTCATTAGGAGCTATTACTTCGTATAGAATAAGTAATAGATTGATTCTTGATATTGGTGCTGATTTTATTCACTTCTCAAATGGAAATCTTCAGACTCCAAATAAAGGAATGAATCTTTATGCAGCACATATGGGATTGAGTTATTTATTCAACATGTCAAATGGTGAAAGTTTTGAGTATGCTTCTTTAACAAAGAAAAATATTAAGCCAATTGTAAAGCATAACGAGCTTGATTTTACTTTTAATATTGGAGGAAAAGCAACTAATCATGAATATGGAATGGGTCCAATATATCCTATTTATGCTTTTACTACAAATTTTTATAGGAGGTATAACTGGATTGGTAAATATGGTGGAGGTATTGATGTTATTTACGATAGTTCATTAAAAGAGGATTATTCTACCGAAGTGTCTACGTCAAAACTTATGTTTGTTGGAATAACTGTTGCTCATGAATTATATGTGTCTAAGTTTGCTTTACAAACTCAAATTGGTACATACCTATATAAAGGAACATCTGCTAAAGGTGCATTTTATTTCAGAATTGGATTAAAATACTATATTATTGATAATTTCTACCTAAATCTAACTCTAAAAACTGCAAATGGATTTAAAGCAGACTTTATTGAATTTGGTATGGGGTATAATATAAAGCTTAGTAAATAGTTATCTTTATTAGCTTCTTATTTACTCATTATTAGAAAAAAAACCCAATCTGTTATCGTTTAAATCCTTAACAAACCTATCAAGTAAATCTCGACGAAAATTATCAAGTATTTTTTTCTCTTGAGGAACTATTCCTCCAAAAGCATTGGCTACTGAATACATAACATCTAATAAATATTTATATTCTGGGTCAGGACCATTCTCCATGCATATAGCAATTGCATTTGTATACGACTCTTCAACAGATTTATGTTTTTCGTTTTCGTAATTGAATGACCATTTAATTTCTCTTGCCCATGGGTGCTGGTCAAGATGGCGTTCTAAGCTTCTTATTTCTTCTTCCTGAACCTCCCCATCAGCCATTGCAATGGCATAAATCAGTTCACCAAAAGCATCATATAATCGTTCGCGTTTTATCATTTAATATCCTTTCTCCAAATAAGTTTAAATAAGGATACAAAGTTATAAATAAGAATTAATATAGACTAATATTTTATTTTTTAATTTTGAAAGTAATAATTGTTAAATTTTAGATGATTTGAATAAATTAGACGCATATTCTTTGTTGATGAATAAGAAAAAATCACTATATTCGCAATCCCAAAAGAAGGAGGTTGATTTTTAGATTAACAACTGATTACTACTGTTTTAAATAATTATGTAGAATTTTTTTCTAAAGAGGTTTAGATTTTACCAATTCAATAATTTCTAACAGTCATTGTCTAATATTTATCGAATTATTTATCGATAATCGTAATATAATTATATGTCATTCATAGAGATAAGTTATAGAAGTTCAGTCAGAGATATTAAGATGGAATTGAAGCAAAGCTTTCCATTGTTTTTTAGTTTTATTTCTGATTCTATGAACTTTGATGAGTTTATTAGAGTTTTTAATTCTTATTTTAAGGAAGAATTAGATAATTATGTAATAAAAAATTGGAGTGTTTCAAGTCGTGAGTCTGCTTTACAGAGAGCAATAGTTTTATGTAGTAATGATGGTCTTGAATTTAATGACCCAAGTAGAAATAATCAGAAATTTGTGAGTAGACCATTTTTTTGGCTATGGCAGGTAGTAAGAGAAGATGAGGTATTTGCCACTAATGACTTCTTTGAGGATATATTTGCCTTATTAACAGCTGTGTTTTCTGAAAATAAGCAACAGGTTTTATCACAAGAGGTGCTTCTTAACAATATGTTGAATCTTCCCAAAGGAACAGATACAGCTATTGTTGAACAACGTGAGCTTAATAAATTGAGAATCATTGAATCCTTAATTCCTAATATTGAAAATGCCAAAAATGTGCATCCAATCTATCATTTTACAACAGAACAGACAATAGAAGATAAAATTAGTACTGTGTTTAATTGGTGGAAAGATTCAAAATTTCATTTGCGTTTTGCAATTCGTACAGTTGATGAATTGAAAAGAGCGATGGGTAATAAGTTACCAAAACAGATTATTGAAAATTTTGAAAAAGGGGTGGCTAAGGGTATTCCAATTTTTATTAATCCTTATTATTTGTCATTGGTAAGTGTAAACGAAGATGGTAGTTTCAATAAGAGTGATAGAACAATAAGAGATTATATCTTTTATAGTAAGGATCTTGTTGATACATTTGGAAAAATCAAAGCCTGGGAAAAGGAAGATATTATTGAAGATGGTAAACCTAATGCTGCAGGTTGGTTACTTCCAAAGGGTGATAGTGTTCATAGACGTTATCCTGAGGTAGCAATATTTATTCCTGAGGGTAGAGGTAGAGCATGTGCAGGACTTTGTGTTAGTTGCCAAAGGATGTATGGATTTCAAAAAGGTCAATTAAACTTCGATTTAGATAAAGCCGACCAAAAAATTGATAAAGCTGAGCAGCGGAAGTCATTATTCAAATATTTTGAAACGGATAGCCATTTGCAAGACATTTTAATTACTGGTGGCGACGCTTTTATGAATACCGATAGTGGGTTAGAAAGAATATTAAATGATTTCTTTGAGATTGCTAAAAGTAAAAAAGAAAGAGCAGATGCTATGTCTGCTAATAGTAGAATAGCGAGTTTTCAAAGAGTACGTCTTGGTACACGCATATTGGCATATTTACCTCAAAGGGTAGGGGCAGAATTAGTGAGAGTATTAAAAGATTTTAAAGCAAAAGCATCTGCAATTGGGATTAAGCAATTCATAATTCAAACTCATTTTGAAACTACTATGGAGCTTACTCCAGAAGCTGTTCGTACCATTGAAATGCTTAGAGAAACAGGCTGGTTAATTGTAAACCAACAAGTATTTACAACTGCAGCTTCTCGCCGTTCGCATAGTATGCACCTTCGTCGCGAATTGAACAAGCTTGGAGTACTTCCATATTATACTTTTGCTGTTAAAGGCTTTAAAGAGAATAGAGAAAATGCTGCTCCAATTGCTCGTGTTGCGCAAGAAGTAATAGAAGAAAAGGCTTTAGGTAAGCCCTCGAAAGATAGAAGTATAGAGTTTTATAATAATCCTTCAGAAAATCATAAGCTTTTTGCTCAGATTGAAAAAGAAGAGAACCTTCCATTTGTAGCAACAGATAGAAGTTTGATTAATCTGCCAGCTCTTGGGAAAAGCCTTTGTTTTGAGCAAATTGGTATTACACTAGATGGTCGTAGAATACTTAGTTTTGAACACGATAAATTCAGAAATCATAGTCCAATAGTTGAGAATGGTGAGAAAGTAATTATTGTGGAGGCAAAAAGTATTGCTGCATATCTTCGTCAAATTAAAACTATGGGGGAGAATACTAATGATTATTATGGTATATATTCTTACTCAAAAGGACAAACAGAAAAGCGTTCAAAAGTGTTTGAATACCCAAAGTTTAATTATAATCTAATAAATAAGTACAACCACTGTGAAATATAAATGGCTAATAAACTTTTAAATACTATTAATATACCAAAGCAATTATTTGGTATTTTGAGTGATTTGAAAACTCAAAAAAAATTTATTAGTAATAATATTTCTCCCTTACTTCATCAGTTCGAGACTATTAATGATGGCTCTCTTACCGAAAAAGATTTTCAAAAGATAAATAAGTATTATGGTTTAGCAGTTCCTGCTATTCTTGGCGAAGCATTTTGTATGCTTAGAGGATTCGATATGAATGAGCTTGAACGCCTAACAAGTACAAGCCAAGGTGTAGTTACTGGTCTTTTTGACGATTTTTTTGATGATGGAAATATTTCTGAGCAAGAGGTAAAATCAATGTTGGAAGAGCCTAGGTTGTATAAATGGAAAAATACTGGTGAGAAATTAATAATCTCATTCTATATTAAGTCCCTTGATAATACTGTTAACCCTGAGCAAGTTAAGGAAGGAGCAATGAATGTATTTAATGCTCAGAAGAAGAGTTTAGAACAAGAAAACTCCGCCATTAGCCAGTCAAGAATTTGGGAAATAACTCAACAAAAAGGAGGGGAGTCAGTTTTGTTTTATCGTTATGGATTTAAGCATAGTTTGAAAGATGGTGAGGAAGAAGCTTTATTTCAATTAGGTTCATTAATGCAGCTTGAAAACGATATTTTTGATATATATAAAGATTACCAATCCCAAATATATACGCTTCCTATTTTAATTCATAATGTTGAAGAGCTCAAGAAGTTTTATACAAAGCAGAAAGATTTATTTGTAGAATTAAGCTATAAAATGGATTATCCAAAGGAAAATGTTAAACTATTCTTAGATAGAATAATGCCAATTATCAATAGAGCTTATGTATGCTTTAAGCAGTATAAGAAGCTTGAGAGAAGCAATAAGAATATATTTGATGCATCTAAATTCTCTCGTAAGCAGTTAATCTGTGATATGGAGAAATCAATAAACTTCCTACGAACGGTATTGTGTCAGATTAATAGTAAGTATTAGATTAAGAATAGAACACAGATGACATTGATTTAACGGATATTCACTGATTTGTAATTTACAGCGTAATTGTCGCTTTGCTCCAATAATTAGACGCAGATTTCTATGATTTTAATGAACCCTGAAAGGGTGTCATAGCGGTAGCTACGGGTGTCAACCCTTAGCTACATTTATTATAAGAATAAGATTTTGGCATGTG
>QMPB01000281.1 GCA_003648395.1 Bacteroidota bacterium | reverse complement strand
GATTTTAGGGAAAAAGCACGATGTTATCGTTGTAAGCCCTAACAGTAATTATCAATGGGTACCTTCCAATATATGGGTTGGAGTAGGATTAATGGAGCCCAATGAGGTAAAATTTAAACTTGCACCAGTATATAAAAAGCAAGGAATTATCTACAAACAAGCCTTGGCTAAATCCATTCATCCAGAAGGCGGTGCAGAAACTGACAAGCCATTTGTAAAAATAAGCTATGTAGAAGAAGCTAAGCAAGGTGAAGAAGAAGTTGTAGAATTTGACTATTTAGTAAATGGAACCGGTCCTGCATTGAATTTTGCAGGCACACCAGGCTTAGGCCCAGATTTATTTACAAACTCAGTATGTACATACGATCATGCTGCTCACTCGTGGAAAAACTTAGAAGTATCGCTTACTAAAATGGAAAATGGAGAACACCAAACTTTCCTAATTGGTACAGGGCACCCAATGGCAACTTGCCAAGGAGCAGCCTTTGAGTATGCGTTAAATATTGCTTTTGAAGTAGATAAAAGAAATCTGTCTCATTTGGCAGATATAATATGGATAACCAACGAATACGAGCTTGGAGATTTTGGTATGGGCGGCGCTTATATTAAAAGAGGAGGCTATATCACACCAACAAAAGTATTTACAGAGTCGGTACTTGCAGAGTATGGAATACGCTGGATAAAACGTGCTGGAGTACAGAAGGTTGAAGAAGGAAAAGCCTTTTATGAATTATTAGATGGCACATATCATGAGCAAGAGTTTGATTTTGCAATGCTTATTCCTGGCTTTACAGGTTCAAAAATGAAAGCATTTGATAAGGCTAATAATGATATAACTGATAAAATATTTGTTCCAAACGGAATGATGAGAGTAGATGCAGACTATACGCCAAAGCCATACGAAGAGTGGAAGGCTAGTGATTGGCCAGAGATATATCAGAGTCCAGAATATGACTTTATGTATGCTTCGGGCATTGCTTTTGCACCTCCGCATACTATGTCAAAACCAATGAAAAGTGCAAACGGAACACCAATAACACCAACGCCTCCACGTACTGGAATGCCATCGGGTGTAATTGGAAAAGTTGTTGCACAAAATATTTCTTATAGAATTAAAACTGGAAAGAAAGATCACCCTCATAAAGCATCGATGACTAAGCAAGCAGCTGCTTGTATTGTTAGTGCTGGTTATGGTTTCACAAAGGGGCAGGCGGCAACAATGACTGTTTCGCCTATTGTACCTGATTGGGAAAAATATCCTAAGTATGGTCGCGATATAAATGCTACCGTGGGAGTAATTGGCTTAGCAGGTCACTGGATGAAACTATTTATGCATTATATGTTTATATATAAAGCTAAAGCTAAGTTTGGCTGGTCAATAATTCCTGAGTAAAACACTTTTATAAAAACTAAAAAACAAGAAATAATGGCAAATATACAAGAGAGATTACAGAATAAACCATATGCTGAATATGCATATGCCACGCGCCCAAGTAAAATGACTTTATTCTGGCGCAGATGTTTAATAAAGCAGATTTATATGTTTTTTAAACTAAATCTGAAAATAATGATAATGGTTGTAAAAGGGCATAGTTAATAATTTCCTTTTATATATTAGAAAAGAAAAGACCCCTGCAATATTACTATATAGCAGGGGTCTTTATTTGTTTACTCATTTGCAGTTTTAGATTAGTTGACTACAAATTTTTGAGTTTTAACTCTTCCTTCATTTTCAATCTTTAGAATATACATTCCTTTGCTTAAATATGGCAAATCAATAGTTTCATTAAATGCACCATTTGACCGATATTTCTTATTAAATACAATTTTTCCTGATATATCAGTAATATCAATTTCTATATCACCAGATATATTCTTAAGAACTAAATTAAATACTCCTTTATTAGGATTTGGCGAAACAACAACAACGGTATTATCATTATTATCATCTATTGAAGTATCATCAATAAGTGTAAGTACAATGGAATCGGTAGTAGAGCAGGTGTACTTGGTAACTTGCACACTAATATCATTAGCTCCTAATTGCAGGTTTGAAGCATAAAAAGCCTTTGATTGCGTAGTATCGCCAGTGCTCCATAAAAATGAAGCGGTTGAGTTCCCTGCATTAAGAACTATTATTCCTGTCAGCATTTTTACAGTAGTATCACTACCCAAATTAACTATTGGATATGGAATCAATTCCACATTTGCAGTATCATACTCGGAGTTAACTCCCACAATTTCAACTGTAATAATACCTGTAGTATCAATAACTACAGAAGGGCCTGTGCTCAATAAAGTATCTCCATTGAAGGTCCATAAATACGTATAACTACTACCTATATTAGAAGTAACAACTACTGAATCGCCATCACAAATTCTATACGTACTGCCTAGCGAAACCGATTGAGGAGAATACTCATCAGCTCCCATATCTGGACTTGAAGATCTTGACTCTCCATCAATATCATCTGTTACCTCACTTACACTAAGGCCCAAATTAGACATGGCAAGACTATTAGCATGGAAGTTATTATTTCCAATAAACTCAGGGTCGATAGAAACTGTATTTGGAGCAGAAGAATATGTTTTCCAATTTGTCAAATTAGTATAATTATAGCCATCAGCAGAAGCATAAAATCCAGAACTTGCTATTAAATTATTGTTATCATTATTAAAATACGTAATCATTGAATTATTATACAAATCTAAAGCCGATCCTCCTATCTCATTAATAAAGATATTATTCTTAATATTAGCCCTAGCTATATCATAAAAATACATTGCAGCACCAGTATTAGTAGGAGAACCTCCTACTCTTACTGTATTATTATAATATCTACAATAAGTAGAACCATAATTATAAATACCATAAATTCTATCATCAAAATTAGGATTAGGAGGAAGGTTTGGTGTATGATTAAAAAGATTTACAAAATTATTTTTCACAACCATATAATAAGGTGAGGTATTGCTCCGTGAATATTCATCTATACAAATTCCATATTGCCCTTCCAAATAAACACTATTTTTTTCAATAATACATTTATTACGAGACCTTGCACTTCGTATGCCAACAGCATATTTTGAAGACTGCGGACCTCCAAGAATTCTATTTCCATCAATATTCAAATTCTCTTGATAAACAGTGCTAATTGAACAATAATACTGATCTTCAATATCATTATCTCTAATAATATTACCTTGATCTTTAAATGATAATTCACTAAATAAATTAATACCATACTTACCACCAATTATTCTATTATTCTCAATAATAGTATTGCTGGTATTTCGTCCTTCAGCAATAGCAGAGCTAGAAGATCCTGCAGCAATAATTCCAATAATATTATCTGAACTACCATTGCCACATTCAATAATGCAATTTGAAATCTTATTATTATTTGCTTGATGAATAAAATGAACTCCCCAGAAATAATCAACATTTGAATCTCGTATAATTGATAAACTATCTAATACAAAATACTTAGCGCCATCAAATTTAATAACAGACCTATTATTTGTGTTTGCATTAGAATTTGTAAGTATTGTTTTTCCATTGCCTCTACCTCTAATTGTAATTGTATTTGTTTGCGAAGCTCCATCTATACTATTAAACACTATAGATTCGTTATAAGTTCCCGAGTCAACATAAATCACCACTGGCCCAGAAACACCACAACTGTTAATAGCATAATTTAGATCATCGAAGCTAGCAAAATCGCTATTTATATTACTTCCCAATGTATAAGCTCCATTCATTGGGTCACACGCAAACATCTTATACGAAATTGTATCATTATTTCTATATTGATCTGTTGGCAAATCAATTATAGCTTTACAATAATGTATCCCAAAGCTATTCATATTTGCGGTAGTAGCGAAAGTAAACAATACAGAATCGTATGAATTTAATGGCCCAGCAATAGTGTCTACAATATAATTTATTCCTCCATCAATAGAATACTTCACTGGTATATTGCTCTGTGATTGTACTCCATAATTACTAATCAGCACCTCAACAGGAACAGTTGGTGATAAAGGATTCCCATTTAATGGGCTACTCCACTCTAGCATTACAACATCATGATCTAGAGGAGTATATTCATCTGCGCCAATATCTGGATGCAAACTATTGCGCATATCGCCATCAATATCATAAATAACATCTAGCATAAAAAGGCCAGAATCGTTCATCAATATACTTCGCGAATGTAAATCTGTATCCGAATAAAACACTGGGTCTTTAGAAATTGAATTGGTAGCAAAACCTAAGGTATTTGCCTTCCAGCTAGCAAAATTAAAAAACTCATTATATCCATATTTAATGTACTTCGCTCCTTTGGTATAAACATTATTATAATCAATCTCGTCGAAGTAATTTGGATACGAATTATCAAAAATTCTAATTGCATAACCATCACCGAAATTAGAAAGAATATTATTCTTTAGCTTATTATAAACACCGTCTCCTGAAGAACTATTACTACTGTAAAAACATCTGCTATATATGCCTGAACCACTAGCTATATGTACAGAATTATTATAAATATATAAATAAGAACCACTTGATATATATATACCATACAAAAATGAGTTATTGCCAGGATTTGGACATGATATCATATTATTATTAATACGAATAGGATTCAAACTATCTCCTATGCACTCATTTAGTTTCAAAGACATACCTCCGCCTGCATTATTAATTATTACATTATTGCTAACAGATATTACTCCTATACTATTGCTTAATATAATACCATTTGAGGCACTTATACCTATTTTACTATGTACATGGTTTTTATCAATTGCAGCATTTGTCTGATCAGCAGAAACAATTCCATTATCTCTAAAATCAGTAATTATATTATTAATCACGGTTAAATTTAATGTATTAGAATAAGTATCTCCAGTAATATTTACCCCATTTTGACCTCCTTTTACTTCATTATTGCTAAAATCAAAATCATTACAATTACTAACCCTTACACTGTTAGTGGGAAGTGTAGAATTAATTGGCAATTCCACAAAACAATTCTTTATGGTAATATTATCAGAATTTATAATAAGCAAACCTGAATATTCATTAGAACTAGAATAAAAGGAAATGCTATCAATGGTAATATTTGAATTATTATCGATAGACAGTATCCAATTATCACCCCCGTTAGAAGCCGAAATAATAGAATTAATCCCTTGACCTTTAATAATTAAAGTATCTGAAGAGCTTAGTCCAGTAATATTAGTATTGATTTCAATATCTCCAGTATAAATACCCGAATCTAATTCAAATACAACAGAAGAGCTCATTCCAAAATGCTTAAGCGTATTAATTGCATCACTAAGTTCACTAAAGTCATTTTGTACATTTGAACCGATAGTATAAATACCATTCAATGGACTCCCCACCCATAATTCATCATAAAAAAGGCTGTCATCTAAACTAATGGTATCACCTTGATTTTGAACTATAAATGAGCAATCGTAACGTCCCATTTTCGATAAATTCGCTGTTGTGCTGAAAGTATGAGTAAAGGTATCGGAAGGTGATATAGAATTGTATATTGTATCCCAAATATAAGAATTGCCATTATCCATAGAATACTTAATAGCAATAGTATCTTGACTTACTGAGCCCTTATTCTTAACTCTTACTTTAATATTACTACTTGAGGTTGCAACAATATCTCCTTGAGGGAGAATCCATTCATCAGCGGCAATATTATTTGGCACAATTGGTATTATTGTTAGCTGCATATTAGGTATTTGACTATTATAATACCCCGCTGAAGATGGGAACCAAGCCCAATCAACCTTCTTTTTACATCTATTTGGAGCAGGTAGATTTGTCGTATTAAATCTCAAATCATAAAAGTCAGCAGTATTACCACCTCCACGATTTTCGTATAATACTAATAAATGTCCGCCGTTATAAGTATAATCCTGATCAAGGGTAATTGTATTCCAACCTAAACTATTCCACTGTATGTTACCATCATATACTAAAGTAGCACCACTTGTTGTTGGGTTTATATAAGCTGTGCTCGAAAAGTGAGAATATAAAACCTCCTTAATGTATATTTTTTGGCTTGTCATAGCTACTGACGCATTATCCTGTACAACAGCAACATCAAATGCAATTTTTGTAATATTTCCAGTTTGCCCTAACATATTCCACGAAGGGTAAACTATGGCATTCCACCCATAATTATCATTACCTTGAGCGGGGATATCCTCTAATGTAGTACCTGTTCCAATGGTTACTATTTGTTGCGATTTTAATTCCGAGAAACTTATTAGTAATACCGTTAATAATAAAAACTTTAGGCGATTTATTAGGAGAGCAGATTGCATATTCAGTTAAT